>JBGAOL010000387.1:0-3990 GCA_044221825.1 Gemmatimonadales bacterium | reverse complement strand
GGTGCGGGCGCAGAAAGCGTCGGCCGTGGCCCAGAGCCAGGCGGCCACGCTGGAGTATGCGTGGGCCCGGCAGTCGCTGGCGGCGTTGACCGCCCGTGCCTGGTACCTGGCGGTGGAAACGCGCCAGCTGGTGGAGCTCAACCAGAGCTCCGTGAGCATTTACGGCGAGCTGCTCAACCTGGTGACCCTGCGCCGGGCCGCGGGAAAGGTGTCGGACCTCGACGTGGCGGAGGCCACCGCCAACTTCCAGGCGGCGCAGGGCCGGCTGATCCTGGCGCAGTCGAACGACGCCGAGGCGCGGCGCGCCCTCGAACTCCTGCTGGGCCGGTACCCTTCCGCGGAGCTGGTGGCGGCCGATTCCTTCGTGCCGCTCCCGCCGCCGGTGGCGGCGGGGATCCCGGCCGACCTCCTCACGCGCCGCCCCGACGTGGCGGCGCAGGAGCAGCAGGTGCTCGCGGCGTTCCGCACGGAGGAGTCCGCCAAGCTGGCGCTGCTGCCCAGCTTCTCGCTCACCGGGGCCGCCGGCCTCCTCAGCAACGCGCTCCTGTCCCTGGTGCAGCTGAATCCGTGGATGGTGGGGGCGGGCATTGGCATGTCGGTGCCGATCTATGCGGGCGGGGGGCTCAAGGCCCAAGTGCGCGTGGCCACGGCCGAGCAGCAGGCCCAGATCAGCGCTTACGGCGCCACGATGCTGCGCGCCTTTGCCGAGGTCGAGCGTGCGCTGACCAATGAGGTGAACCTGAACCAGCGCCTGGCGCTGGCGCAGTCGGAGCTTGTGAGCCGCACCGAGTCGGTGCGGATTGCCCGGATCAAGTATCAGGCCGGCGGGATCGATCTCCTCTCGGTGCTGCAGCTCCAGACCCAGCAACTCGTCGCCCAGGCCAATGTCATCGAGCTCCAGCGCGAGCGGCTGGCCACCCGCATCGACCTCCACCTGGCGCTGGGCGGCGACTTCAGCAGCTAGGCGGGCGGCGCCGTCCTCCGCCACGCCGCCATGAAGAGCGCCGCCAGCAGCAGGTCCACCGCCGCCCCGCTCAGGAAGAAGGCATCGGTGCGCCCGCGCCCGTAGAGCACCAGCACCCCCACCCCCCACGCCACCTTTTCGACCACTGCCGGCAGCATCACCGGCCGGAGGCGCACCGGGTCGCGCCCCACGAGCAGGAAGAGGAGCTGCCAGGCGAGCGCCACGCCCACGAACCCGTAGTAGAACTCGGGGTGGGTGAATGCCGGCGGGGCCCGCCGTGCCACCTCCGACTCGAGGAAGAGCATGGGCGCCAGGACCACGAGCCCGTAGATTCCCGCGCCGGTGAAGGTGCGCCGGGCGAACGCTATGCCACGGTCAGGATGATGCTGCAGCACGTGACCCCTCCTTCCGCCTTGGCGAACTCGGAGACATCCAGCGCCCGGGTGGCCACACCAGCCGCCTCCAGCCGCGCGCGCGTGCGGGGGTAGGCCGCGGCACAGATGGTGGCATTCCCGACCCGGATGACGTTGCCCGCGAACGGCTCCCCCGGATCCACCTCCACCACCCGATACCCCGGGAACATCCCGCCGTCCACCCACGCGGGGTTGAGGACGAGCAGCCCGGGCGCGGCCTCGGTGACCGCCGTCTTGAGGTGGAGGCAGTCGTGGGTCACGACACCCTCCACCCGGTATCCGTGCGGCGCCAGGTGGCGGCCGAGCTGGGTGATGCCCTCCGCGTTGCTCCGCGCCGACAGGCCGACGTAGATCGTGTGCCCGAGCCGGAGGACATCGCCCCCGTCTAGCGTGCCCGGCTCCCGGATTTCCGCCGTGGCCCGGAACGGCTCGAGCGCCTCGGCGACGGCCGCCACCTCGCCCCGTCGCGACGCCGCACCGGGCCGGGTGAGCACCGCGAATTCATCCACCACCACGGCGGTGTCCTCGAGGAAGACGGCGTCCGGCATCGTATCGTCCGAGGGGAGGCGGTGCACGCGGCAGCCGAGGTCGCGAAGGCACTGCTCGTACGCGGCGTGCTGCGCGCGCGCCGCCTCGAGATCGATCGGCGTGCGCGCGATGTGGCTCAGCTCGCAGCGCTCCATGCCGGGGCTGACGTCACGGGTCAGGGCAAGGCGCATCGGGACCTCCCGTCAGCGGCGATGCGAGGTCACGGCGAGGGCGACCCCGCCCAGCACGAGCGCGGCGGCCAGGGGCAGCCGGAGCGGCACCGGCTCGGCCAGGAGCACGACTCCGCCCGCCGCCGCGAGCACCGGCACCAGGAGTTGCACCAGCGCCGCCCGGGTGGCCGTGAGGGCGGGGAGCGCGGTGTACCAGATGGCGTACCCGGCGCCGGAGGCGAGCGCCCCCGAGGCGCCCGCGAGGACCAGGCCCGAGCCGGTGGTGTGCAACTGTCCTCGGCCCGCGAGCAGCAGGAGGGCCGCCATCGGGACGGTCAGCAGAAAGTTTCCGGCGGTGGCGCCGAGGGCGTCGCGATTGCCCCGTCCCCGCAGGGAATAGACGCCCCACGCGAAGCCGGCGAGCGCCATCAGCGCGGCGCCCGCGGCGGGTGGCGCCGTCAGGCCGGGCCGGACCAGCACCACCAACCCCCCGAGCGCGAGCGCGAGCCCCATCCACTCGGCGGGGCGAGGGCGCTCGCCGGTGGCGAGCCCCCAGCCGAGCATCGTGAGCTGGACCGAACCGAAGAGGAGCAGCGCGCCGGTGCCGGCGGTCAGGTCGAGGTACGCCAGGCTGAACGCGGCGGCGTAGCCGAAGAGCGCCAGCGCCGAGATCCAGTGCCCCTGACGGAGCGGCGCACCGCCCCGGAACCGGGCCACCAGCCAGAGCACCACGGCCCCGGAGGCCAGTCGCACCGCGGTGAAGCTGGCGGGGTCCATCAGGCGGTGGCCCAACGCCTCGCGGCAGAGGAGCGAGTTGCCCGCGAACGCCACCAGCGCGAGGGCGGTGAGGGACGCGGTGCGCTGCCTCACGTCAGGAGCGGCACCAGGTCGCGCTCGATCCGCTCCGGCGTGTCGGCCGGGGCATAGCGCCGGAGAACCCGGCCGTTCCGCGCCACCAGGAACTTCGTGAAGTTCCACTTGATGGCCTCGGTGCCGAGGAGCCCTGCCTTGGCCGCCTTGAGGTGCCGGTAGAGCGGGTGGGTGTTCGGCCCGTTCACCTCGAGCTTGGCAAAGAGCGGAAACGTCACGTCGTAGGTCAGCGAGCAGAACGCCTGGATCTCCTGGTCCGTGCCCGGCTCCTGGTGGCCGAACTGGTCGCAGGGGAATCCGAGGACGGCGAGCCCGTGGCCTGCGTACTTCCGGTGCAGCGCCTCGAGCCCCTCGTACTGCGGCGTGTAGCCGCACTTGCTGGCCACGTTCACGATGAGGAGGAGCTGCCCCTTCCACTCGCGCAACGTCGTCGGGCGTCCGTCGATGGTCGTGAGGTCGATGTCGTAGAGGCTCATGATGGCTCGCTTGACCCGTGGACTGACGCGGAGGGATGGCTAGCGGGAGCCGCCACGCCGAGGGCGCGAGGGCCCTCCACCCCGGCGACCAGAACCACCGGCCGGGGGGCGGTTGCCCTGGGCAGCGGCGTGCGCGGCACGCCGCGCCTCCTTGGCCTTCGCGCGGGCCCGGTCCTCGGCCTTCCGGGCGCGGATGGCCGCGATCCGCTCCGCGAGCGGCACCTCGAGCTGCACCGCCTGCCGCGCATGGTAGTCAAAGTCCGGAAGCGTCACGCGGGGCAGGCGCTTCCCGACGGCGCGCTCGATGGCGCGGAGGTCTCCCTCCTCCTCCGGCGCCACGAAGGTGAAGGCATCGCCGGTGGCCTCGGCGCGGGCCGTCCGGCCGACCCGGTGGATGTAGTCCTCCGCCACCATGGGCACGTCGAAGTTCACGACGTGGCCGAGCTCCTCGACGTCGATGCCGCGCGCGGCGATGTCGGTGGCCACGAGCACGCGGTATTTCCCGCTCTTGAAGCCGGCCAGCGCCTCGGTGCGCTGCGCCTGCGAGCGGTTGCCGTGGATCCGCTCCG
>JBGAOL010000006.1:0-30573 GCA_044221825.1 Gemmatimonadales bacterium | reverse complement strand
GTGAGTTCGTTGCTGATGGCGCTGTTGTGCTCCAGCACGCGCACCAGCACGCCGCTCGCCGAGTAGATCCGGATGATCGCCCGCGTGGGCAGGTTGATGAACTTGATGATCTTGGTGTCGTTCGACGGCTCGAGCGTGGTCGTCACGTAGTAGGGATCCGGGACGGGATGGACATTGTCCAGGAGCTTCTTCGTGGTGGCCACCTGCGCGTTCGCCGTGGTGAAGGCGAGCTGCAGGCTGGCGCCGACGGCCTGGAAGGGCCGGGTGACGCCGCTGAACGAGTACGGGCCGTCGTCGCCCGCCGAGCCCACCGCCCCGCCGCCGCCGCCGATGGCGCCGACGTAGTCACGGAGCGTCCACACTGCGCCGGTGGCCGGGAGGGCCGCCGCCTGGAACATGTACAGCCCGCCCGGCATGGCGATCGCGAAGCCGGTGCCGACGTTGGCGCTGGTGCGCGAGTCGGCGGGGCTGCCACTGAAGAACACGATCGGCCCGATGGTCGCACTGCGCGACAGCGGGTAGATCGGGCCGTCACCGAGCGTCGCGGTGCCGCAGGCGATGCGGCTCTGCGGGCCGGCCAGGCTCCGGAGGGGCTCCACGCAGCCGAAGTCGGTCAGCGAGAGCTCCGCCCGGCGGTCAAAGCTGATGTTGAGACCCGAGGGCGCCGCATTGGCCGCCGTCAGGATGCCCCAGGTCGGGCCGACGCGCGAGGAGTCGAACGGCACCACCACATCGTGGGTCACGTCGATCACGCTGTCGATGAGGCCGGCCGTGGTCGGGCTCCAGTACACGTTGTAGTCTGCCGCGCGCTTGGCGCCGCCCAGCGCGCCTTCCACGTCACGCCAGTTGTTGGCGACGGTCTGGTAGCCCACCACCTGGTGGACGACGCTGACGCCGGTCAGCGAGCCCGCGTTGACGAAGCCGCTGTTGGTGAGGTTCCGGTCCGGCACCGCGCCCGGCGCGAAGTTCTGGCCGTTGCCGCGGGTGGGATGCGGGAAGGTCTCGTTGTTGGCCGGGGACGGGCCGTCGAACCACCGCGCGCCGTTGTAGTCGCACGCGCCGGCCACGAAGCCCGCCGCGCTGTTGACGCAGCCACGGCCCCAGCTGTTGGTGTAGTAGTTGCCCTGGAGCTCGTGGGTCACCGAGCCGAGCAGCTTGTAGCCCGCGCCACCGCCGTACTTGGCCGCGAGGGTCGGGTCGAGCTGCACGGCGTCATACAGACCGGTCGTGGTGTGCTCGGCGGCCGTCGGGTCCTGGTCCAGCGAGGTGGTGAAGCGGAAGGTGTCGGTGCCCGAGATGGCGCCCCAGTGATAGATGTTCGGGATCGCGTTGTACGCCGAGCCGAGCTCGATGTCCTCGAGCAGCAGCTTGACCGCGCCCGACGACGGGAGCACCTGCGGCAGGAAGGCCGCGAGGCTGATCGTGGCGCCGTCGGCGGGCGGGAACGGCCCGCTGAAGGTGCCGTTGGTCGGGTCGATGGTCGGGACCGTGCCGGCCGGCAGCGGCCCGTTCCGGCCCGCCACCGTCACGCTGCCCAGCTGGCCCGAGCTCGAGGTGTTGCTCGGCGCGCGCTGCGGCACCACCCGCTTGAGGCCCGTCTTCTGGGACTCGAGGCTGGTCGGGCCGGAGCGGACCGAGTTGATGTCGAACGCGGTGACGATGTAGAAGTAGTTCTGGCCGTTCTGGACACCGCAGCCGTTGCAGGCGCCCGCCTCGTCCGTGAAGATGTACGGGACGCCCGTGCCCGAGAGGGCCGGGAAGCCCGTGCCGCCGCCGGTGAGGGCGGTGTCCACGGCAGTGGCGTACGCGTGCGGGGCGCTCGGGACGACGGCCTTGAACTGGGTGACCGGGCCGTCGAGCGAGATGGTGCGCGGCGCGGTGATGGCGACGCCGCCCGGGCTCACGCCCGCCGAGGTGCAGCTGATGAACACACCGAGGTCCGGCGCGCAGTCGGTGAAGCCCTGGGCGTCGATGGTGTTGACCTGGCCCGTCACGTCCACGAAGACGTCGCCGGCCACGTCGAACTGGGCCAGCAGCGAGAGGCCCGACGACTCGGCGCGGCGGCCGCGGTAGATGCGGTAGCCGGCCACGTCGAACTTGCGGTAGTTCGGGTCGGAGGCCGAGTTGTACGAGTCACCGGTGGTCTCCGTCTCCGACGGCTGCCACACGATGGTGACCTTCTGGTCGCCCGGGATCGCGAAGAAGTTGGGCTTCTTCGGCGGGGTCGGCTGGACGAACTGGAGGTCGAAGATCTCCTGCGCCACCTGCGCCTTGCCGAGCAGCGAGCCCGGGACCGCGTCGATGTCGTAGGTGTTGAACTGGCCGTCCGGCACGTTGCCGGCCTTGCTGTAGTCGCCCTTGTAGCCGAGCCAGCCGGTGATCGTGTCGATGGTGTTGACGCCCGCCTGCGCGGTCGCCGGGTCCACCATGCGGAGCAGCGAGCCCGTGGGGTCCTGCGGACGGACGGTGGCGCAGTTCGGGGCCTGGCAGGCGCCCGACTTGACCGGCGCCGCGAAGACGTACGCCACGGCGATGGAGCTGTACTCACCCGCGCCCAGGGTCAGCGGGCCCGAGGACTGGAAGAACCGCATGTCCGCCGAGGCGCCCTGGTTGATGTAGCAGATCTTGGTGACCTGCGGGTTGCCGACGTTGCAGACGTCGTCGCCCTGGCTCGCGTCCGGCGTGCCCTTGAGGTAGCGGTAGAGCGCCGCGGTGTTCCGCGGGTCGGAGAACTGGCCGCCGTTGGAGGTGGCGCCGAAGAGGGTCAGGCCCACTTCCGTCCCGTTGACCTCGGGGCTCTTCAGGTACTTCACGCCGATGAAGCCGGCGCCGGCGAAGAAGGGGTTCTTGTAGATCGTCGGGTCAAAGCTCCAGCTGCCCGGGGCCGTGAACTGATAGTGATAGGTGTAGCCCATCGCCATCGGGACGTTCACGCCGTCATAGTTGTTGCCCGAGGCCTCCACCGTCACGTCCATGTCCGCACCAAAGGCGAGGTACATGTCCTGGATGGTGTAGCCGGCGTCCGGCAGGGTGGCACCCTTGGCGCGGTTGAGCGCCAGGAACTGGTCACCGGCCGACTGCAGGAAGCTGCGCATGCGGGTCGGGGCAGTGGCGTAGGCGCCGGAGTTGCCCGCGGCCGAGACGTTGTAGAAGGTGAAGATGAAGTACAGCAGGTCGTTCTTGCCCGGGGTGTTGTAGGCCAGACCGCGGGTCTCCACCAGGAGGCCGAGCGGGTGGTTACGGCCACCGGAGAGCGACGGGTCGCCTTCCCAGCTCAGGAACCAGATGTCGTTGTCCGACGCCGTGGGCCGGCCCTGGAGGTCCGGCGAGTAGAGCGAAGCGGTGGCGTCCAGCGGGGCGCTGCAGGCCGTCACGGCCTTCGGGTCGATGCCCGAGAGGTCGGTGGTGGTCTGCGCGGGATCGCAGGGGACGTACGCCGCCGCCGGCCAGTTGGCCAGGTCGGCCGGGTCGGCGCTGTTGTAGATCTCGGTGATCTGCTGGCCGTTGCCGCCGCCCCGGGCGTTGAAGAAGAACGCGCCGTCGATGGTGCCCGCCCAGCTGTTCCCGGCGCTGGCCGGGTCCACCTGGCCGGCGACCTGGAGGCCGGTGTTGAAGATGTACTGGTTGTTGGAGCCCGCCGGCCAGTAGCCGCCACCGATGGTGGAGCTTTCCGCCGTGCAGATCTGGCCCGAGGAGGCCAGGAAGCACTGCGTGCGGTTACCAACCCAGCGGAACGCTGCGCGCGTGAACAGCCGGAAGCCGGGCGCGGGGGCGCCCGGGGCCGGCTTCGCGGCGAGCGGGGCAGCCGAGCCGAACGCAATCGCGAGGAGCGCGATCAGCAGGGCGCCTTTCTTACGACCCAGAACGTGCATGTGGGTGTCTCCGGAGGTAGTGGCCCGCTCCCGGACCGCGGGTCGGGAAGACCCGCGGCCGGGAACCGGGACGCTGCTTGCTAGAAGTTGAACTCGACGCCGAGGCGCACGCGCCGCGGGGCACCGTAGAAGTTGTTCACTGCCCGGTTGATCAGGTACAGCGAACGGCTCGCGGCGCGCTGCTCCGTCAGGGTGTACACCCCATCGCCGTTGCCGAAGCGCTGCTCGGCGCGGCGGAGGCTGAAGCAGTTCGGCGAGGCCGGACGGCTGCCGGTGTCGATCCACGAGTCGCAGATGTTGGCGCCCGTGAGGTCGATGCTGGCATCGGCCGAGTTGTACACGCCGTTCAGGTCGGTCTCGTTGACGAGGCCGGTGGAGTCGTTCTGGAAGGTGAGCTCAAACTCGCGACGGCTGCGGATCGAGCCCGACTTCGAGAAGACGGTCAGCGTGTTCTTGAAGTTGAACAGGTTGCGCACGTCGGCGTAGACGCTCAGCTGGTTGCCCGCGATGGTGAACGCCTTGCTGGCGCGCAGGTCGAACTGCTTGAGCATCGGGAGCCGGGTGCGGTTGACCTCGTTGCCGAGCAGCTGGCCCTTGTCGCACAGGCCACCCGAGAGGGTGCCCGCGTTGACGTCGGGGTTGCCGTTCGGGTCCGCGGGGCACTTGGTGTAGGCGGTGCCGCTCGCGAGGCGGAAGGTGGCGTACAGGCCCACGTTCCGGAGCACGGTGCCGAGGAAGGTCCCCTGCTGCCAGGTGCTCGGGAAGTTGATCGACGCGGCGCCCGCGAAGTTGTGCGGCCGGCTGTCCGCCATCGGCAGGATGGCCTGCGGCGGCGGGGTCGGCGCGGTCGGGTCGGCCACGTTCGGCAGGTTGGCGAAGAACGAGACGTAGCTCGCCGGGTCCGTGCCGGTGCTCTTGGCGTCCTGGAAGGTGTAGGCCAGGGTGCCGTTGAACAGGTTGCCGATGCGGCGGTCGAGGCGCACGTCCACGCCGCGGATGGTGCCGAAGTCCGCGTTCACGTAGTAGCGCATCTGCTGCTGCTGGTTGGCGATCGGGTCGTACACCGAGAAGATGCGCGCGGTGGCGTCCGACAGCTTGTCCTTGTTGTACGCGGCGAGGTCGAGCACCATGTCCTCGCTGAACTGGTGCCGCACGCCGAACTCGAAGGTGATGGTCTTCGCGAAGTCGATGTCGGTGCCGAACAGCTGGTTGGTGTTGGTCTTGCCGAGGTCGGTGTTCTTGCCGGCGTAGATGATGCCGAAGTCCGGCGCCTGCACCTGGTGCGCGTAGGAGAGGCGGAAGTTGGTCCGCTCCGTCACCGGGAAGGACACCTGGATGTGCGGGCTCAGGTAGTTGTGGCTCTTGTCCCGGACCGGCACGGCCGGCGCCTGGTTGGCGTCACCCGAGGCCGAGTAGATCTGCGGGAAGACGTAGCCCGAGTCCACCAGCACGTTGTGCGAGCTGCGGGAATCGTAGTAGTCGTACCGCACGCCACCCACCACGATCACGTCGCCGAGGTCGAGGCGGTTCTCCACGAAGCCGTCGTAGCGGATCGGCTGCTCGATGTAGAGGTCGCAGAAGCAGATGTCCTGCGTCGCCATGCCGCGGTTGTAGTGCGTGATGTCGTACTTGGTGTACTCGCCGCCGATCTTGAGGCGGTTGTAGCGGTCCAGCTGCCAGTCCACGTTGCCGCGCAGGATGTAGCGGCGCTCGCGGGTCATCGTGAGGCCCGAGATCGGCGCGGCCAGCCCGGAGGTGGTCAGCGTGGTGTTGGCCAGGCCCCAGGGGTTGTTGCGGTAGACGGTGGTGCTGCCGTAGTTCACCGCCGGGTCGAGCGGGGTCTGGCCCGGGGCGTCCGTGCGCCACTTCCGCACCAGCGCCTCGTTCACGTCCCAGTTATCCCAGTCGAACAGGAAGTCCATCTTCTTGAGCGCCAGGAACCCGCCGAACGCCTCGCGGGTGTCGAGCTCGCCGTTCGGCGTGAGCACGCCGCCGTTGAACTTGTCCTCCTGGTACGAGCCGTACACCTCGAGCGCCAGGGCCCGCTCCGCCGACCGGGAGAGGTTCTGGGTCCAGCTCATGATGTAGCTCTGGTTGGTCGTCTGGCTGGCCGTCTGGCGCTGCGGGATCAGGATCTGCGTGGTGGTGAACCCGTTGCGGGTGTTGGCCAGGTTCCGGAGGGCCGTGAAGCTCACCCGGTTACCGTTGCCGAACGTGTAGTTCAGCTTGCCGGTCAGCTGGTACACGCCGCGCGGGCTGTAGACCCCGCGGACGCCGGTGCAGTCGATGCCGTAGTTGTTCTTGATGCCGCTGTTGGCGCTGTTGGAGAACTCGTCGCACTGGCCCGAGCCGATGGCGAACTTGGGGAAGTTCACGTAGCTCGTGTCGGTGAGCGCCACGCCGTAGGCGCCCGGCACCGCGAGCGTGGTGTCCACGCCGGCCTGGACGTACAGCGGGATGTCGTCGCCCTGGAAGCCGCGGTCAAAGCCCGCGCGGCCTTCCAGCACGCCCGACACGAAGAAGGTCAGGTTCTTGTAGAGCGGGCCGCCGACGGAGGCCTCCACCCGGTTGAACCCGACGCCGTGGCTCTTGCCGAGCGGCTCGTCGGTCTCGTAGGCCACCGAGCCCGAGAAGCGACTGCCACCGGTGCGGGTGGTGATGGTCACGAGGCCCGACTGCGCGTTGCCGAACTCCGAGCCCAGCGCGCCCGTCGTCACCGACGCGTCCTCGAACGCGTTGGTGCCGACCTGCACCTGGCCCACGCTCGACACCGTGCCACCCGTCCGGCTCGCCGACTGCGTGCCGCGGTAGCCCGGGGAGACCGGGACGCCGTCGATGTAGGTCACCGCCTCGTCCGCGCGGCCGCCGCGGATCTGGATGGTGCCGCCGCTCGAGGACGCCACCACGCCCGGCTGGAGGGCCAGCACGTTGGCGATGCGGTCCACCGGCAGGTTGTTGGTGAAGGCGCCGTCGATGCGCTGCTTCGAGGTCACCTCGTCGCGCGGCACCAGCGGCACGTCCGCCACGACCGTCAGCTCTTCCACGTCCACCACGCTCGCCTCGAGCGTGAAGTCCTGGCTGAGCGTCTGGCCCGACTGCACCCGGAAGCCCGTGACGCTGACGGCCCGGTAGCCGACGTAGCGCGCCTCGAGATCGTAGGTGCCCGCGGGGACGTTGTTGATGAAGTAGTAGCCCTGGCTGTTCGCCTCGGCGAAGAACGAGGTGCCGCGGATGCGGACCTGCGCGCTACCCACCGGCGCGCCGGCCTGGTCGCGGACCCGGCCTTCGATTTTGCCCGTCGCCTGAGCCTGGAGCCCGCCCGCCCCCAGAACCCCCAGGACGAGGACAACGAGCGCTACCCACCACGCTCGCCGGCCGGTATTGCTCCCACAAGAAGAAATCATGGAGCCTTCCTCCGAATGCAGAATGAGATGTGGTCTCTGCGGGGTGTATCGAGCGGTGCATAGCAACAGCCAAAGAAGAGGCCACAAAGGCCCCGCCAGTGGGTCTGTCGCTCGGAACTACGAACTATGTGAATGAGTGCGCTACAGGAACTCGGCCGGCGGTCCTCCGACCGGCGATGAATATGGAGTGACCCCTGTCACGTGTCAAGGAAAGTGCAAGATTGCGACAAAAAGGCTTGAAACTTGTTGAAACACAATGACTTCGACGCAACATGCACCGTCCCGGAACGCCCGGGAATCGGTCCCCTCAGGGCGTCACCAGCGCGATTTGCGGCGCGGCCGGCGTCACCCGCGCCCCCTCCGGGGCCCACACCATGTTGATCTCGCTGCGCACCCCGAACTCCCCGGGCAGGTAGATCCCCGGCTCCACCGAGAAGCCACTGCCGGGCTGCAGTTCCCGGTCGTCGTGGGTCTCGTAGCTGTCCAGGTGCGGCCCCGAGCCGTGCAGGTCCCGGTCAATCGAGTGGCCCGTGCGGTGCACGAAATATTCACCATAACCAGCGCGTTCGATCACCCCGCGCGCGGCCTGGTCCCCCTCGAAACCCCGGAGCGGCTCCCGCCCCGCCTTCTTCTTCACCACCGCGATGGCGGCGTCGCGCGCGTCGCGCACCGTGGTCCAGACCTCCTGCACCTTGGCCGGGATGCTCGTCCCCGAGAAGCCCATCCAGGTCTGGTCCGCGAACACCGTCCCGAGCCGCCGCCCGCCCCAGAGGTCCAGCAGCACCACCTGGTTCTTCTCGAGCTTGAGGTCCTTCCCCGGCACCGGCTCGTAATGCGGGTTGGCCGCGTTAGGCCCGAAGCCCACGATCGGCGGATGGTCGAACTCGAGGCCCTTGGCGTGGATGGCGTCCACCACCTTCTGCTGCAGCTGGCTCTCGGTGAGCCCGGTGCCGCCCTGCGTCACCGCCCAGCGGAGCGCCTCGTTGGCCACCGTCGCCAGCGCCTCTGCCGCGTACATGTGGTCGGCCAGCTCCTCGGCGCTCCACGCCGAGGCAAAGCGGGTCACCAGCGCGGCCGAGGGCACCACGGTGCCGCCGAGCTTTCGGACCAGCTCCACCACCCCATACGGCACGCGGTCCAGGTAGGGCACGCCGTCCTCCGGCGAGATCTCCATCCCGACCTTCTTCCCCTGCACCAGCGTGGTGAGCCCCGCATGCAGCTCCTGCCACCGCGCGTAGCTCAGCACCTTCCCCGGGAAGGCGTCGCCCTGGAAGGGGCCCAGCTCGATCTTGTGGACCAGCGCCGTGGGTGCGCCCTGGCGCGGGATATAGATGAAGAGCCGCCGGCTGGAGAAGCCGATGTTGCCGAGCAGCCGCGTCGGGATGGGATTGATGCCACGGAAGTCGAAGAGGAGCCAGCCGTCGAGGCCCAGCTCGATGAGGGCCGCGCGCACGGCCTCGAGATTCACGCCGGAGAGCAGCATCAGTCGTAGCCTCCCACCGCAGTGGCACGCCAGCGGCAGGCGTCGTCCCCGCGCCCGCGGCAGCGTTCGTGGACCATCGCGCCCTCGAAGCCGGTGAGCACGCGGAGCAGCTCCGCGAGCGCCGACCCGTAGAACGCACATCCCGCCCCGTCGGGCAGCGCCAGGATCGAGAGCGGCGACGTGCTCACCGCCTCGGCCCCGCTCTCCCCCACCTGCATGTCGATGCCCAGCACCTTCCTCGCGGCCGCGGCCGCGGCCCGCCCGCCGATGGAGCGGCCAATCGAGCCCGGCAGCACCGCCGCCGCCGCGTGGCCGAGCCCGCCCTTGGCCGCGTGCCGCGCGGCGCGACGGCCAGCATCGGCAAAGACCAGCGCGGCGTCGGGCCGCCGTCCCGCCAGGCGGAAGACGGAGACGGCCTCGTCCACCGAGACCGGCTCGCCCCGCTTCACCTGCCCCTGGTAGCGCGCAATCTGCGCCGCCACCGTCTGCGACAGGCCGAGGCGCTTGTTGACGATCTCGCCGGCGAGTTCCTCGAGCCCGTCTTCCACGGGCGTGTCGAGGTTCCGCAGGGCCTCGAGGAGGCTCATCGGGATGATCGTCGGGATGGCCACGAGGGCGGCGGACGGGGAGGCGGCGGTTGGCTGGGGCACGGGTGGCAGTAGAATAACGGGCGGGCAAAGCGGACGGAACTCAGGCCCGCCCTGGGGAGCACATGGACCTGCCACTGGCACTCGGACTGTCGCTGGGCGTGGCACTGGTGGGCTGGGTCCTCCGGGGCCTCACGCCGGCCGGCGCGGTCACGGCCATTCTGGTGGGCACCGGCATCCTCTGGCCCACCGGCTGGGCCGGCATGGCGGCGCTCGGCGCGTTCTTCTTCGGCGCCAGCGCCATCTCGCGCGTGGCGCCGGACAAGAGCGTGGCCGCCTTCGACGCCAAGGGCCACCGTCGCGACCCGTGGCAGGTGCTCGCCAACGGCGGCAGCGCCGCCCTCGGCGCGCTGCTCGAGTTCGTGCTCCCCGGAAGTGGCATCTGGATCGTCACCGCGAGCCTCGCCACCGCCGCCGCCGACACCTGGGCCACCTCCACCGGCGGCTGGAGCCGGGTGCCGCCGCGGCACGTCGTCACCGGGCGCCCGGTGCCCGCCGGGACCAGCGGCGGCATCACCCGGCTCGGCAGCCTCGGCGCGCTGGCGGGGGCGGCCAGTGTGGCGGGCGCGGCGATTCTCGTCCATGCCCCGCGAGTGCTCTTTCCCGCCGCCCTGACAATCGGTATGCTCGGGATGCTGGCGGATTCGCTGCTCGGCGCCACGCTGCAGGGGCGTTTCCACTGTGCGGCGTGCGATCGCCCCACGGAGCGGCGGGTGCACCGCTGCGGCCAGCCCGCCACGCCGGTCGGCGGGCAGGCGTGGCTCAGCAACGACGGCGTCAACGCGCTGGCCACCGCGGGCGGGGCCGGCCTCGGGCTCCTCGCGTGGCACCTCTTCTCCTGACCCTGCGCCAAGGCGCCCGCGGATGCCTCACCCACCCGACATCCTGATCGCCGGCGCCGGCCCCGCGGGCAGCGCCACCGCCGTGCACCTGGCGCGGGCGGGCTACCGGGTGCTGCTGGTGGACCGCGCCGCCTTCCCCCGGGAGAAGCCGTGCTCCGAGTACCTGAGCCCCGAGGCGGTACGCCACCTGGCCGACCTCGGCGTGCTCGCCACCCTGGAGCGGGACGGCGCGCAGCCGCTCTTCGGCACCCGCGTGCTGGGCCCGCGCGGGGCGCGACTCGAGGGGCGCTTCAGTGAGGCGTCGGTGCGGCCGTTCCGCGACGCCGGCCTGGCGCTGCCGCGGCGCATCCTGGACCAGCGGCTGGTGGAGGCGGCCGTGGCCGCCGGCGCCACGCTCTGCGAGCGCACCATGGTGGAGGAGCTGCTGCACGTCGGCGGCGGCGTGGCCGGTGCGGTGCTCCGTGAGGCATCCGGCGCCCGCCGCACGGTGAGCATTGGCGCCGCGGCTGGTGAGGGAGCTGCTCCATGATGGCGGGCACGTGGCCGACGCGGGCCTGGCTGCGGCGTCCTGGACCTGGACTGGTCGAAGCGGCCGTGGCGCCACGGCGAGCGCACCATGGTGCGGCGCGCCGGGGCCGTGCTGGCGACGCGCGCCTCGTGATTGGAGCCGACGGGCTCCGCTCGGTGGTGGCCCGCCGCATCGCCGGCACACCGCGGGGCGGCCGCGAAGCCGGCGTCCGAGCGGCCGGCGCGGCGCTCCGGCCCCACGGGCGGCCCTCGGCGCCGTGGCTGTCCCGGCTGGCGTTCGTGGCGCACGTCGAGGACGTGCCCGGCCTCGACGGCTTCGCCGAGATGCACGTGAGCGACGCGGGCTACGTCGGGCTCAACCGGATCGGCGCCGGCCTGGCCAACGTGGCGCTGGTGGTGCCGGCCGCGCTCGGCGCCCGGGCGCGCGGGCGGGTGGACAGCTGGATGTTCGACGAACTCGAGCGCTTCCCCGGCGTCCGCGGCCGGGTGGACCGCCGCCGCGTCACCCGCCGGGTGCTGGCCACGGGCCCCTTTGCCTACCGCGCCCGCCGCGTGATCACCGACGGCGCCCTGCTCGTGGGGGATGCCGCCGACTTCTTCGACCCCTTCACCGGCGAGGGCATCACGAGCGCGCTCCGCGGCGCCCGGCTCGCCGCCGACGTGGCCGCCGGCGCCCTGGCCGATGGCGGGCCGGCCACCGCGGCGCGGCTGGCCCCGTACCTGGCCGCGCGCCGGGCGGCGTTCCTGGGCAAGTGGACCATGGAGCGGCTGGTGGGGTACGGGATGATCGTGCCCCGGCTCTTCGACCGCGCGGTGGCGCGGCTGGAGCGCCGCGGCCTGGCGCACACCTTCATCGGCGTCACCGGCGACTACGTGCCGGCGTCCGCCGTCCTCAATCCCTGGTTCCTTGCCCGGATGGTCCTGTGAGTCGTGCCGACGCCGATCCCGCGCTCTTCCGCCAGCTGCTTGGCCGCTTCGCCACCGGCGTCACGGTGCTCACCACCCGCGACCAGCACGGCCGCCCCGTGGGGATGACGGCCTCGAGCCTGGCCTCGGTGTCGCTCCAGCCGCCGCTCGTCTCGGTGTGCGTGGACGTGAGCGCGGACATGCACCGCGCCCTGGCCTGGAGCGGCGACTTCGTGGTGAACATCCTGCGGAAGGACCAGGAGCTGCTCTCCCGCCGCTTTGCCGCCAACCCCGCCGAGGGGCGCTTCGACACGGTGCCGTGGCGGGAGACGGCCGACGGGCTGATCATCCTCGAGGACGTGCTGGCTCACATCGAGTGCGAGCGCTTCGCCGACTTCCCCCTCGGCGACCACACCCTCTTCGTGGGCCGCGTCACCGGCGGCGCCACCGCCGAGGGCGACCCGCTCCTCTACTTCCGCGGCGGCTACGGGATGCTGGTGCGGCCGTGACCGGCCCGCGCCTGGCCCCGGGCCGCGAGCTGCTGGACGACGCGGCCGCGGACCCGTCCGTGGTGCGGCAGTCGCTGCACCACATTGCCCGCTCCAACCGCTGGTTCGGCGGGTGGTGGGCCGTGCGCCGCGGGCTCGAGGAGATCCGCCGCCACCACGGCGGCACCCTGCCCCGCCGCCTGACACTGCTCGACGTGGGCACCGGCGCCGGCGACCTCCCGCTCAAGGCCGTCCGCTGGGCCCGGCGCCACGGTACCGAGCTCCGGCCCATCGGCCTGGAGCGGCACCGGGCGGCCGCCGCGCTCGCGCGCGAGGCGGGGATCCCGGCGGTGCTCGGCTGCGCCGGCGCGCTGCCGCTCCGGCCCGGGAGCGTGGACCTGCTGCTGGCCAGCCAGTTCATGCACCACCTGGCGGAGGACGAGATCGTGCGCTTCTGTCAGGCGGCCACGCAGGTGGCCCGCCTCGGCGTCATCCTGGCCGACCTGCGCCGCTCGCCGCTGGCGCTGGCGGGGTTCTGGGTGGGCTCGCGGCTCTTCGGCTTCGACGCCACCACCCGGCACGACGGGCTGGTGTCGGTGCGCCGCGGCTTCACCGCCGGCGAACTCGGCGGCCTGCTCCGCCGCGCGGGGCTCCGGGCGCGGGTGGCGCACTCTCCGGGCTTCCGGCTGGTGGCCACCTGGACGCCGGCGATGGCCGGCGCATGATCACCATCGACGAACGGCGCATCGCCGCGCCCGTGGACGAGGTGTTCCGCCGCGCCGCGGACGTCGAGGGCTGGCCCGCCATCCTGCCGCACTATCGCTTTGTCCGGATGCTCGAGCGCCGGCCCGACGGCGGCGGCATCGTGGAGATGAGTGCCAATCGTCCCTTCGGCCCGCTCAACTGGCCCACCTGGTGGACCAGCGAGATGTGGGTGGACGCGGCGCGGCGGGAGGTGCGGTACAAGCACGTCCGCGGCATCACCCGCGGCATGGACGTGGTGTGGCGGGTGGTGAAAGAGGGTGACCGGACACACGTCACCATCGTGCACGAATGGGACGGGCCGGCCTGGCCGCTCCTCCGCTATCCCGCCGCCGAGTGGGTCATCGGCCCGGTCTTCGTGCACGGCATTGCCTCCCGCACGCTCGCCGGCATTGCCCGGGCCGCCGAGGCGGCGGCCCGCGGTCCCGCGTAAGTCCCGGTCTTCCCCCTGAGGATGGAGCCTCGCATGGTCACGCCTGCGCGTCGTGTCGTCATCACCGGCATCGGCGCCATCACCCCGATCGGCATCGGCACCAGCGGGCTGTGGCAGGGGCTCGAGCGCCGCGCCTCGGCGGTGGGCCCGGTGACGCGGTTCGACCCGTCGCCCTTTCGCTCCCGCCTCTGCGCCGAGGTGAAGGACTTCCACGGCGCCGACTTCATGGAGGCCAAGCGCACCCGGCGGCTGGACCGGTTCGGCCAGTTCGCGGTGGCCGCCACGCGGCTGGCGATCGCGGACGCCGAGCTGGACCTGGCCCGCGAGGACCGGGACCGCGTGGGCAGCATGATGGGCACCGCGCTCGGCGGCGTGGGCTACGCCGAGGAGCAGTACCCCAACTACATGCGCGAGGGGGTGCGCGGGGTGGACCCGACGCTGGCGCTGGTGGTGTTTGCCGGCGCGGCGAGCTGCAACGTGGCCATCGAGTTCGGCATCACCGGGCCCAACTCCACCAACGGGATGAGCTGCGCCAGCGGCACCATCGCCATCGGCGACGGGTTCCGCGCCATCCAGCGCGGCGACGCCGACGTGATGCTGGCGGGCGGGGCCGAGGCGCCGCTGGCGCCGCTCTGCTACGGCGCGTTCGCCATCATCCGCGCCATGAGCACCCGCAACGACGATCCCGCCACCGCCAGCCGCCCCTTCGACAAGGACCGCGACGGCTTCGTCATGGCGGAGGGCGCGGTGGTGCTGGTGCTGGAGGAGCGCGAGCGGGCGCTGGCGCGCGGGGCCCGGATCTACGCCGAGCTCAGCGGCTTCGGTGTCACCAACGACGCACACCACATGACGTCACCGCGCCCGGACGGCAGCCAGGCCGCGCGCGCCATGCGCCTGGCCCTGGGGGAGGCCCACGTGGCCCCGGGCGAGGTGGGGTACATCAACGCCCACGCCTCGAGCACGCCGCTCAACGACCCCACCGAGACCGGCGCCATCCGCCAGGTCTTCGGCGACGCCACGGCGCGCATCCCCGTGAGCGGCACCAAGGGCTATTACGGCCACGCCCTGGGCGCGAGCGGCGCCTTCGAGGCCGCCATCTGCGCGCTGGCGGCGGACCGCGGCTGGCTCCCACCCACCGTCAACCTGCACCAGACCGACCCCGCCTGCCTGCTGCACCACGTGCCCGCGGCGGGGCTGGCCGGGAGCCCGGAGTACCTGCTCAGCAACAGCTTCGGCTTCGGGGGGATCAACGCGGCGCTGGTGTTCCGCCGGGCGGACGGGCGCTAGGGACGGCCCTTGTCGGGGGCGGGAGGGGATGCGAGATTCTCGCTCCCTTCGTCCAAGGATCCCCCGGATGTCCTCGCTCGCTCGTCGGAGCCTCGCCGAGGCCGTTGGCACCTGCGGCTTCGTCTTCCTCGGCTGCGCTGCCACGATCTCGAACTTCTTCCCGGGCGCGCGCTACGACACCGTCGGCGTCGCGTTCGTGCATGCGGCCGCGCTCGGCATGTTCATCACCGCCATGATGACCATCTCGGGCGGCCACCTGAATCCCGCCGTCACCCTCGGCTTCCTCTCCACCGGCCGCATCAAGGCGCAGGAGGCCGGCGCCTACATCGCCGCGCAGCTGGTGGGCGCGGTGCTCGCCGCGGTGCTGGTGCGCTACAGCTTCCCCGATCCCATCGTCCGCACCGGCACGCTCGGGACGCCGGCCATCGCCAGCGCCATCACGTTTGGCCAGGCCATCATCTTCGAGGCCATCGGCGCCTTCGTGCTGGTGTCGGCGGTGTACGGCACCATCGTGGCGCAGGAGAAGCCGGTGCTCGGCGGCTTTGGCGTGGGCATCGCGCTGCTGGCCATCATCCTGGTGGTGGGCCCGCTGACCGGCGCCACGGTGAACCCGGCGCGCGCCTTCGGCCCCGCGGTGGTGAGCGGCACCTTCACGGCGCAGGCGGTCTGGTGGGTGGGTCCCATCCTCGGCGCGCTGATCGCCGCCAACCTCTGGGACCGGGTGCTCCTCAAGAAGGACTGAGCCCCAGGGCAGGAAACACATCCGAATCGTGGGCGCGGCCCTCGGGTCGCGCCTCCCCGCCTCAACCAAAGGGCCGCCATCTGCTGAAGATGGCGGCCCTTGGATTTTCCCCTCCCAGCCAGCCTCAGCGCCGGCTCTTCCGCAGCAGCATGACGCTGTACACCAGGTAGATGACGCAGACCACGGTGTACCCCGCCATCATGAACTTGCTGTTATCAGGCGGCATCGGCGGCCTCCTTGAGGTCGTCGCGCAGCTGGATGCCGTAGCGCAGCGTCACCAGCCCGAGGTAGAAGAGGAACGTCACGGCGAAGCCGATGAGCAGCGTGCGGAGCATCTCCGGCGGCAGGCTGGGCGCGCTGGGCTTGAGCACGATGGGCTTGGGATGCAGGCCGCGCCACAGGTACACGCTCAGGTGGATGAACGGCACCAGCACCAGGCCCATGCCGCCGAGCACGGCGCTGAAGCGGGCGCGCTCGTTGGGGTCGCGGATGGCGGAGCGGAGGGTGTGGTAGCCCAGCAGCAGGAAGAAGAGGAAGAGCGTCAGTGTCAGGCGCCCGTCCCAGGTCCACCAGGCGCCCCAGATGGGCCGGGCCCAGATGGGGCCGGTGATGATCACCACCAGGCAGAACATGGTCCCCACCTCGGCGCTGGCCGCGGCGAAGCGGTCGAGGCGCGGGTCGTGGAGCCAGAGGTAGAGCAGCCCCGCGATGGCGGCGAGGGGCACCGCCACCCAGAGCACCATCACCGCCGCGGGGACGTGCACGTAGAAGATCTTCTGCGCCGGCCCCTGCAGGGCCTCGACCGGCGTGAACTTGATCGCGAGCACCATCTCCACCGCGATCCCGAGGAGCCCGAGCAGCGTGAGCACCACGCCCCGGGTGATGATGCCACGCGCGGCATCCGTGTCAGCTGTCATTCGTCTACCACCGCCGTGAAGAGCAGGACCGAGACCGTGATGATGCAGATGTCGAACACCAGCAGGAACCTGAGCCCATCCACCACCGAGGACAGCGGGCGCCCCGCGAAGAGCGGCGCCGTGGTCTTGACGGCGAAAATGAGCGGCGGGACCATGAACGGCAAGAGCAGGAGCGGGAGCATCAGCTCCGCGAAGCGGGTCTTCACCACCATGGCGCTGAACACCGTCCCCGCCGCCACGAACCCCGCCGTGGCGAGGAGCAGCGTGAGGATGATGCCCGGCAGCGCCTGGACGATGTCCAGGTTGAAGAACAGGATGAACAGCGGCAGCGCGATGGCCTCCACCACCAGCACGAACGCCAGGTTGGCGAGGTACTTGCCGAGGTAGATGGACTCGCGCGGCACCGGCGCCAGCAGCAGGCCGTCGAAGGCCGCGTTCTCGCGTTCCACGGTGAAGGCGCGGTTCATGGCCACCACCGACGCGAACGAGACCGTGACCCACAGGATGGTGGGCGCCAGGTCGATGGTGGCCACCGCCGTGGGATCCCGCCCGAAGTTGAACACCAGCAGCACCAGCACCGCGAACACCGCCGCCGACAGCAGGCTGGTGCGGGTGCGGAGCTCCACCCGGATGTCCTTCCCCGCGATGGCGAACGCCAGCTTGAGCGCGTTAACCACGGACCAGCTCCAGGTACCGGGCCTGGAAGGCGTTGATGTCGTCCGGCTTCGGCACCTCGAGCAGCCACTGCCCGCCCGCGAGCACGCCGATCCGCGTCACCAGGTCCCAGGCTTCCGCGGCGTGGTGCGTGACGATCACCACGCCGCGCTCGGCGGTGGCGTGGGTGGCGAGGAGCGCCCGCAGCCGGTCGGCGGCGATGAAGTCGAGGCCGGTGAAGGGCTCGTCGAGGAGGAGGAGCGCCGGGTCGTGCAGCAGCGCCCGCGCGATGGCCGCGCGCTGCAGCATCCCGCGCGAGAGCTGCCGCGGCCGCGCCTCGGCGCGGTCCAGCAGCCCCTGCTCCTCGAGCGCGGCGCGCGCCCGCGCCTCGGTGTTGGCCACGCCGTAGAGCTTGCCGGCCAGCACCAGGTTCTCGGTGAGCGTCAGCTCGTCGTACAGCAGCGACTGGTGCGAGAGGAGCCCGATGGGGCGGCGCGCGTCGGGGTCATCCCGGGTGAGCGGGCGGCCCAGGATGCTCACCGTGCCCGCCTCGGGCCGGAGCAACCCGGCCAGGCTCCGGAGCAGCGTGCTCTTCCCCGCCCCGTTGGGCCCGAGGACGAGGAGCACCTCGCCGCGCGCGAGCGTCAGGTCCAGGCCCCGGAGCGCCCGCACCGCGCCGTAGCGCCGCGCCAGCCCCCGGGCCTCGACCAGCGGCGGCTCAGCGGGCGGCATCGATGCGCGCGGCCAGCACGGCCAGGTCGAACGGCTTCACGAGATAGCCGGAATGGGTCAGGCCGAGCACGGCCAGCTGCGGCTCCATGCTCAGGTAGGCGGAGGTGATCACCACGGCGAGCGCCGGCTGCTCCGCGCGGAGCTGGCGGAGCAGGTTCACGCCATCGGTGTCGGGGAGGCGGAGGTCCAGCACCGCCACCTCGGGCCGGTGGTCCTTAAGCAGGCGAAGCGCCTCCTGACCGGTCGCGGCGTAGGCCGCCTCGTACCGGGCATGGAAGGCGCGTTCGTAGCTCTGGCGGAGCACTGCTTCATCCTCGATGAACAGCACCCGCCGGCGGGGCATGCCGACAGACATGCCCGAGAATATAGCGTTACGCCGCCTCGGCTTCGACCTCGAAAAGGTCGTCGAGTTTCGTGAGGACCAGGAGGAAGCGCAATTCATCATTCGGGCGCTTGAGCACCACCACCTGGCGGCGCTCCGAGGCCCGGCGCTGCACCAGCATCAGGGCACCGAGGCCGGCCGAGTCCACCGACTTGGTGGTCCGGAGGTCGATGACCAGCCGCCCGAGGCGTTCGGGCATCTGCTCCAGCAGGGCCACCGCGCCCTGGCGGAACTGGGTCCGGGTATCCAGCCCCAGGTGCTCCGGGGCCTGCAGCTCGAGGGTGACGTTGTCCGTGGCCTGCATGGTCTCATTCCTCCCGCGCTGAACAAATCGAGCGCGATGCTTCCGCCGTGTTGCTGTGGGGGCGCATCGCGCTCTGGGCGCGGGCACCCGCCTTCGGCACCGAGCTATCTCCCCACACGGGGGTGGCGCGGGGCGCCACGGGGGAGACCTCTAGTTTTGCGGCCCCGGATCGCTCCGGGTGTGCTCTGTCGGGCGGACGGTTGTTGGAGACCTTGTGGCCTCCGACCGGGGAAAAAGCGAGGGCGATGCCAGTTTTCCCAAGCCATTGCACGTGAATCACTTAGGGCACGTCGTCGCGGCCACGCAACGGCCTTGCCACACCGCAGAGGGCCGCACCCTGCGGCACGGTGCAAGGGTGTCGGACGGATGCCGACCCGCTCCGCGCGGCCCCCCTCCGGGAGCCTCCCAGGCCGCACAACCCGCGACAGATGTCGCACTCCTATGGCGCGGCGGCCGGGGCCGAGTATCATCTTTGGCCACGACCGTCCGCAGGATCCCCGAGGTCACCGCCCACCAGCCGCCAGTCCGGTGGGCCGCCATGCCGCGACGCGCCCCGCGCCCGCCGGCCCGGCCTTTCCCCGAGTCCCCAGAATGACCGACCAGATCTCCACCCTGCTCACCGAGACCCGCCGCTTCCCGCCGAGCGCCGGCTTCGCCGCCCAGGCCAACGGCACCCAGGCGCTCTACGACGCCGCCCAGGCCGACCGCCTCCGCTTCTGGGAGGACCAGGCCCGCGCCCTCGACTGGATGCAGCCCTGGTCCCGGGTGCTCGAGTGGACGCCGCCCCACGCCAAGTGGTTCGTGGACGGGAAGCTCAACGTGAGCGTCAACTGCGTGGACCGCCACCTCAAGACGGCGCGCCGCAACAAGGCCGCCATCCTCTGGGAGGGCGAGCCGGGCGACCGCCGCACCATCACCTACTGGGAGCTGCACCGCGAGGTCTGCCGCTGCGCCAACGCCCTCCTCAAGCTGGGCGTCAAGAAGGGCGACCGGGTGGCCATCTACCTGCCGATGATCCCCGAGGCCGCCATCAGCATGCTGGCCTGCGCCCGCATCGGCGCCGTCCACTCGGTGGTCTTCGGCGGCTTCTCGGCCGAGTCGCTGCGGGACCGGATCAATGATGCCTCGTGCACGGTGCTCATCACCTCCGACGGCGCCTACCGCCGCGGCTCGGTGCTGCCGCTCAAGCGCTTCGCCGACGAGGCGCTGGAGAACTGCCCCACCATCAAGCACGTCATCGTGGTGCAGCGCCGCGGCGGCGCCGGCGCGGGCGACGAGTCCTTCGCCAACATCATCGAGGGGCGCGACCACTGGTGGCACCGCCTCATGGACCAGGCCTCGCCGGCCCACGAGGCGGAGCCGATGGATGCGGAGGACATGCTCTTCATCCTCTACACCAGCGGCACCACCGGGAAGCCCAAGGGCATCGTCCACACCACCGGCGGCTACCTGACGCAGGTGACGGCCACCACGAAGCACGTCTTCGACCTCAAGGAAGACGACCTCTTCTGGTGCACCGCCGACATCGGCTGGGTGACGGGGCACAGCTACGTGGTCTACGGCCCGCTGGCCAACGGCGCCACCGTGCTCATGTACGAGGGCGCCCCCGACTGGCCGGAGCGCGACCGCTTCTGGAAGATCGTGGCGCGCTACGGCGTCACCGTGTTCTACACGGCGCCCACCGCCATCCGCGCGTTCATGAAGTGGGGCGAGGCGCTGCCGAAGAAGCACGACCTGTCCACGATCCGCCTGCTCGGCACCGTGGGCGAGCCGATCAACCCCGAGGCGTGGATCTGGTACCACGAGCACATCGGGGCCAAGCGCTGCCCCATCGTCGATACCTGGTGGCAGACAGAGACGGGCGGGATCATGATCACGCCGCTCCCCGGCGTGGTCACCACCAAGCCGGGCTCCGCCACCATCCCCTTCCCCGGCATCAGCGCCGCGCTGGTGGACCAGAAGGGCAACCGCCTGCCGCAGGGCGGCGGCCTGCTGGTGCTCACCGAGCCCTGGCCCGCCATGCTCCGCACCATCTACGGCGACGACCAGCGCTATCGCGACACCTACTGGTCCAAGTTCGGCAACATGTACTTCGCCGGTGACGGGGCCAAGCTCGACGAGGACGGCTACTGGTGGATCCTGGGCCGGGTGGACGACGTGCTCAACGTGGCCGGCCACCGCATCGGCACCATGGAGGTGGAGAGCGCGCTGGTGGACCACCCGATGGTGGCCGAGGCGGCGGTGGTGGGGAAGCACCACGACCTGAAGGGCCAGGCCATCGCGGCGTTCGTGACACTCAAGGAGGGGAACCGCCCGTCGGCCGAGCTCAAGGACGACCTCAAGGATCATGTGGCGCGGAAGATCGGCGCCATCGCGCGGCCGGACGACATCCTGTTCAGCGCCGACCTGCCCAAAACGCGGAGCGGCAAGATCATGCGCCGCCTGCTCAAGGACATCGCCGAGGGCCGCGCCCTGGGCGACACCACCACGCTGGCCGACCCGAGCGTGGTGAACCGGCTCAAGGAGCAGTACGAGTCAGACGAAGGCTGAACAGGCTGGAACGTGGCAGGGCCCGGCGTCCCCCTCCCCGGGGGGCGCCGGGCCCTGCTAGCTTAGGGCACCAGTCAGTTCCACCCTGAGGAGCCCGATGCGTCGCTCGAAGCTGATCCTGATCGCGGCCGGCCTGACCGCCGCGCTTGCCGTGGGTGTGGCGCTGGGGCGCCCCGCCGTTGCCACCGCCGCCACGCCCGAGGCGGTCGCGGCCGCCGTGGCCCCGATCCCGCTCACCGTGTACCACTCGCCCACCTGCGGCTGCTGCAAGGAATGGGTGAAGCACATGGAGGCCAACGGCTTCGCGGTGAAGAGCATCGAGCAGCCGGATCTCTCGGGCGTGAAGGCCGAGATGGGCGTGCCCGGCCGGCTCCGCTCCTGCCACACCGCCATCGCGGGCGGCTACGTCATCGAGGGCCACGTCCCCGCGGCCGACGTGAAGCGGCTGCTCAGCGAGAAGCCCAAGGTGGTGGGCCTCACGATCCCCGGGATGCCGCAGTCGGCGCCGGGCATGGACCAGGGCAAGGAGCCGTACGAGGTGCTGGCGTGGGATGCGACGGGGAAGACCACGAGCTGGGCGCGCCACAACTGATCCGTAAGGGCCGACTATAGTCGGCCCCGCCGGAACCCGCCAAGACACGAAGGGCCGCCACCCGCGAGGATGGCGGCCCTTCTCTTTCCCACCGTACGTAACGGCCGGATATATCCGGCCGCTACGACGCCGCGCGGGGGCTAGAACTGGATCTGGGCCCCCATCTCGACGACCCGGTTGGGCGGCAGGTTGAAGAACGCCGTGGCCGGCTGGGCGTTCCGGTTCATCAGGATGAAGAGCCGCTTCCGCCAGGTGGCGAGCGGCGGGATCTCGCCGGCGGCACCCTTCTTGTCGGGCGTGGTGATGAGCGTCTCGCGCCCGAGGTAGTAGGTGGTCTCCATGGGCTTCACCGCCACCCCGAAGGCCTGCAGCCGCTGCATCAGCTGCGGGATGTTGGGCGACTCCATGAAGCCGTAGCACCCCACCACCTGGTACGCCTTCGGCGCGATCTCGCTGAACTCGACGCGGTCCTCCTCCTCCACGAAGGGCACCTCCTCGGTGCGCACCGAGAGCAGGATGAGCTGCTCGTGCAGGACCTTGTTGTGCTTCACGTGGTGCATCAGCACCGCCGGCGCGCCCTTGGTGTGCGAGGTCATGAACACCGCGGTGCCGGGCACCCGGGCGCAGCGCTTGGCCACGTCGGTGAGGAACACCTCGAGCGGGAGCGAGCTCTCTTCCATCATGGTGCGCAGGCGGAGCCGCCCGCGCTTCCAGGTGCTGAGGAAGGTGAAGACGACCAGCGCCACCACGATCGGGAACCAGCCGCCCGCCGCGAACTTGACCATGTTGGCGGCCAGGAATGCGAGGTCCACCACCAGGAAGACGCCGACCATCCCGTACACCTTGGGCTTGGCCCAGCCCCAGCGCTCGTGGGCCACCACGCCGAAGAGGATGCTGGTGATGGCCATGGTCCCCGTGACCGCGATGCCGTAGGCCGCCGCCAGGTTGGAGGTGTTCTTGAAGCTCACCACCAGCCAGAGGCAGGCCACCATGAGCGCCCAGTTCACCTGCGGGATGTAGATCTGCCCCTTCTCCCGCTCCGAGGTGTGGACGATGGTCATGCGGGGCGAGTAGCCCAGCTGGATGGCCTGCTGCGTCAGCGAGAACGCGCCCGAGATGAGCGCCTGCGACGCCACGATGGCCGCCGCGGTGGCCACCACCACCATGGGGTACAGCACGGCTTCCGGCACCAGCGCGTAGAAGGGATTCTCCACGGCCTCGGGATGTTCCAGCAGCAGCGCCGCCTGCCCGAAGTAGTTGAGCGTGAGCGCCGGCAGCACCAGGCCGAACCAGGCCAGCCGGATGGGCCGCTTGCCGAAGTGGCCCATGTCCGCGTAGAGCGCCTCGCCACCGGTGATCACCAGCACCACGGCGCCGAGAATGAGGAAGCCCTGCAGCCCGTCGCGGATGAAGAAGTCCACCGCATACCACGGGTTGAGCGCGGCGAGCACCGACGGGTGGTGCAGGATCCCCCGCAGCCCGAAGACGGCGATGACCGTGAACCAGACGATCATCACCGGGCCGAACACCGCCCCGACCCGCGCCGTGCCGTGCCGCTGGAAAAGGAAGAGCAGGAAGATGATCGCCGCCGTGAGCGGCACGACGTACGGCTCGAAGACCGGCGTCGCGTAGGAGATGCCCTCGAGCGCGCCGAGGACCGAGATGGCGGGGGTGATGATGCCATCGCCGTAGAGCAGCGCCGCCCCGAAGAGGCCGAGCATCACCAGCACGATGTGTTTCTTCTTCTCGGTGCCGCTCACCAGGGCCAGCAGCGCCAGGATCCCGCCCTCGCCCTTGTTGTCCGCCCGCATGACTTCCGCGATGTACTTGTAGCTCACCACGAAGTTCATGGACCAGACGATGAGCGACAGCACGCCGAGGACGTTTTCCCGGGACGGCTCGATGCCGTGCACCGCCCCGAAGCACTCCTTGAGCGCGTACAGCGGGCTGGTCCCGATGTCGCCGTAGACGACACCAAGAGCGGCAAGGGCGAGCCCCGCGAGGGCCTTCCCCCGCGGAGGCCCGCCCCCGTGTGCGCTGCTCATGCGGCCCCCCTGCGGGAGCCGGGTCGGTCCGGCATGCTAGTGGGCCCCGGCTCCCGCGAGCGAGTCGAGCATCTGCTTGAGCATGTCGTAGTGCACCGCCCCGCCGCCCGGATAGAGCCGGCCGTTGATCAGGAAGGTGGGCGTGGAGCGCACTCCCGCCTGCTGCCCCTCCTGCCGCGAGGCCAGCAGCCTCGGCGCGTAGCGCGCGCTCTGCATGCAGGCGTCGAAGCGGGCCATGTCGAGGCCCAGCGCCTGGGCGTAGTTCCGGAAGGTGCTCATGGCCCCGGTGCCCTGCTCCGGCCAGCGCGGCTCCCAGCTGTAGATCCGCTCGTTCATCTCCCAGTACTTCCCCTGCTCATCGGCGCAGGCGGCCGAGTGGGCGGCGGGGAGCGCGTTGGGATGCTGGTCCAGCGGGAAGTCCCGGTAGCGCCACCGCACCTTGCCGGTGCGGATCAGCCGCTCGGCGATGGTGGGGAACTGCACCACCGCGAACTGCTGGCAGGCCGGGCACTCGTAGTCGGCGTACTCGGTGACCTCGATCAGGGCGCTGTCCGAGCCGCGGAGGTAGCCCTTGAAGCCGCTCGTGTCCGCCACGTTGATCACCGGGTTGGCCGGGATGCTCACCGTCTTCTTGCCCAGGGCCTGGTAGCCGATCACCCCGAGGCCCACCACCAGGCCGGCCCCCAGGAGCGCATAGAACCGGCCCATCCCACTGCCTGCCGCCATGAGAAATCCTTTTGTTCTCGAACCTGTCAGGATGACGCGTGCCCGGAACCCGGTGTCGCCGCGAGGCGAGGACGGGGATGCAGGGCCGCGGGCCTCGTGTGGTGGAAGACCCGGCCGGGCGGGGAGCCGGAAGCCGGCCACCCAGGAGCCATGACCGCACGGGGTGCGGCACCAAAACCGGCACAGGGGAGCGGGGAATCTAATCGGCCGCCGCGTCTATTGAAGGTGAAGACCTCCTCAGGCCCCCCTTCACCCCCGACGATGGCTCAATTGCCCCCCTCTGGCGGGCCCCCTTATATTGCCGCAACCCAAATCGGTACCCCGAAGGAGCAGCCAAGCATGGCGAAGCCCAAGCAGCCCCGCCGCACCCCCGCCGCGCCCCGCGTTTTCGACCAGGCCCGTGACGAAATGTTCAGCCACATCCTCCGCTGCGGCGTGCTCGAGGCACTGCCGGAGCACCAGAAGGAGTGGTTCGACGACACCATGGCGTACCTCACGGAGCGCTACGAAGACCTCGGCCCGGAAGAGCTGACCCAGCTCCGGACGCTCGGCGAGCGCTACTGCCAGCCGGTGGCCAACCGGCCCACCACGCCGCCCACCGAGCCCACGCCCGAGACCGCGTCGGTGAACTGAGCAGGCAGCTGGCAGGACCCCAGACGCCCCGGCCACGGCCGGGGCGTTGTCGTTTCTACCCCCGGCCTGCGGGCCGGAGCCGGCGCCACCGCCACCCCACGGCCACCCGCGCCCCGCCGCCGATGCCAGCCTCGAGGTGCCACCCGCTGGCCGCCCCCGGCCGCCCCTCGAGACCGAGGCCGAGCACCACGTACCCGGCATCCCGGGCCCCCGCCTGTCCTGCCACGCCGCCGAATGCGTAGGCCCCCACCCCGGTGAGCCGTCCCGGCCAGAGCAGGTACTGGCCCGTCAGCTCGCCCCTGCCAGTGAGACCTGCCGCATCACCGGCGAGGGCGGCGAGCACCAGGCGCACCCGCCCCCCGGGCCGGAGCCCGAGCGAGAGGCCGCCGCCGGCCCACGCCGGGTCGGCCCCCGCCGCGACTCCGGTGACGCCGAGCTCCACGCCCCGCGGCCCCTGCGCGGCGAGCGGCGCCGCGAGGAGTGCGAGCAGCGCCAGCGCCCGGACCCTCACCCGACGTCCACGTCGTACCCGATCGGGATGTCAGGCGCCAGGGACGCCACCACCGAACAGTACTTCTCAAGCGAGAGGTCGATGGCCCGCCGCGCCTTGGCCTCGTCGAGGCCCTCCCCGCGGAGGTGGAAGGCGAACTGCAGCGCCACCAGGCGCTTCGGTTCCGTCTCGCGGCGGGTGCCGGTCACCTCGATGCGGAATTCCGTCAGGCGGATCCGCATCTTCTCGAGGATCAGCACCACGTCGCTGCCGGCGCAGGTGCCCGCCGCCATCAGCAGCGCCACCACCGGGCTCGGCGCCACCTCGCCGTCGCCGTCGAGGGTGATGGCGGGACCGCCGGGGGCGCCGGCGGTGAAGCGGAGGCCCTGCTGCCAGTTGATGGAGGCAAAGCGGAGGTTCGAGGCGGCCATGGCGGAACGGTGAGGGAAGACTGGAACGCTCAGGTGCCCACGGCGCGCTTTTCGGCGCCCTGCACCCGGCTGTAATCGTAAATGGCGTAGAGGGAGATTGCCGCCACCGCCCACACCAGCGGCCGGACCAGCGGCGAGTCGAGCAGGAAGGCCAGCAGCGCCAGCACCTGTGCCAGCGTCACCGCCTTCCCGCCTACCCGGGCGGGGATGGCGAGGGGGCGGTCGGTGAGGAGCACCACCACGAACGCGACGGAGGCCACGAGGTCGCGGAGCAGGGCGCCGAGGATCTCGTACCAGGTGAGGAGCCCGGACGTGGCCACCACCAGGAAGCCCGACAGCATGAACAGCTTGTCGGCCACCGGGTCGAGGAACACCCCCCAGCGGGAGCCCCCCAGGCGGCGCGCCAGGAAGCCGTCCAGCAGGTCGGTGGCGGCCGCCAGCGCCAGGATACCGAGCCGGGCGCTGGGGCTTCCGATGACGAAGAACAGGAGCGCCAGCGGGAGCCGGGAGAGCGTGAGCAGGTCCGCCACCGTGAAGCCGTCCCGGCGCGGCCCCTCGCGACCTTGCTGCCCCCCGGGGCGGGGGGTACCTTGCCTTTCCCCCCCGTGGGGGGCTGGCAGCCCGACCCGGGCCTCGCCGCCTGTCACCACCGACCCCTACCGGCCATGGACCTCGAGCTCCTCAAGAAGACGGCGATCTTCGCCGACCTCGACGAGGGTGAACTTGCCCGCGTCGCCGAGATTTGCAAGGAGCAGAAGTACACCGGGGGCCAGTACGTCTTCAAGGAAGGCGAGCCGGGGAACCGCTTTTACATCATCGTCTCGGGCGAGGTGCGCATCAGCCGCAACGTCCCCGGGGCCGGTGAGGAGGCGCTGGCGGTGCTGCAGCCGGGCTCCTGCTTCGGCGAGATGTCGGTGTTCGACCGCTCGGAGCGGAGCACCGACGCCATCGCCAACGGGCCGGTGGTGCTGCAGACCATCTCGCGGCCGGAGTTCGAGATGCTGCTGGACTTCAACCGCGACCTGGCCTACAAGATCCTCTGGTCCATGGTGCGGCTGCTCTCGTCGCGGCTCCGGGTGACCAACGACAACCTGCGGTCGCTGCTCGCCATCTCCATGTTCTAGCCCCGGCGCCCCGGCGCCGGAGCGCGCGCCGGGGCGTGTCCCATGGCCTCCCAGCACGCCCTCACTGAACTCACCGGCATCACCTCCGCCACCCTGAGCGACGACCGCGCGCTCGGGGCGCTGGCCATCGCCGCGGCCGGCGCCATCGGGCTCACGGCGCACGGGCCGCCGGTGATCAAGACGGGGCCGCAGGGGATCGCCGTGGGGCTGCTGGCCCACGGCGGCCACATCGTGCTCCACGCCCGCCCCGAGGAAGGGAGCTGCCTGGTGGACATCGTCACCCCGGCCGCGGCGTCGCCTGCGCGGGGGCTCGAGGTCATCACCCGCCGGCTCCATCTCTCGCCCTGACCACGTGGCGCGGCCCGCCGCGCCCCCAACCCCGCCGGACCGCCATGCTCAAGGAAGCCCCAGACCACTTCGACGCCGACCTGCTCCTCAAGATCTACGACCTGCGCCGAGAGCAGGTGATGCGCGAGTCGCGCTACGCCATCGCGCGCGACTTCTGGCCCAGGTCCGCGGCCGAGGTGCTCGACGTGCTGCGCCCCGACCACCCGCACAACACCGCCTGGCGCCAGGTCACCGGCTACTGGGAGATGGTCTACAGCATGGCGAGGAACGGCGTCATCCACGCCGAGTTCCTGGCCGAGAACAACGGCGAGGGCATGTTCATGTTCGCCAAGGTGGAGCCGTACCTGGCGGAGCTGCGCGCCGCCGGCAACCCGGCCACCCTCCGGAACACGGAGTGGATTGCCAGCAACACCGAGGCGGGCAAGGCCACGCTGGCTTACTTCCGCGGCCGGGTGGCCAAGGCGCTCGCCGCGAAGTGACGGCGCGGCTCACCCGGAGTCTCTGGCTCCCGCGGCCGGTGGACGAGGCGTTCGGCTTCTTTGCCGACGCCTCGAACCTGGAGCGGATCACCCCGCCCGAGCTCCGCTTCCGCATCGTGACGCCGGCACCCATCACGCTCCGGGCGGGGACGGTCATCGACTATCGCCTGGCGCTGTTCGGCGTCCCGATGCGCTGGCGCACGCTGATCACGGTGTGGGAACCGGGCGTGCGCTTCGTGGACGAGCAGGTGGAGGGCCCGTACGCCCTCTGGGTCCACACCCACACCTTCCACGCCGAGCGGGGCGGCACCCGCATCGACGACGAGGTGCGCTACCGCCTCCCCCTCGGCGCCCTCGGCCTCCCCGCGCGCCCGCTGGTGGCGCTGCAGCTCGGCCGCATCTTCGACTATCGCACCCGTGCCGTCACCGCGCTGCTCGGCGCGAGGGCCGCGTGAGCTACCGCCGGCTCCAGGGCGAGGAGATCATCGCCACCGCCGACCGGCTGGTGGCGCGGATCAGCGAGCGCTTCCCGGGCTCGGGGCTGAGCAAGGTGGCCGCCGAGCTGGCGCAGGTGACGCGGGAAACGGAGCAGCGCATCGCGGACCTGCGGCGGCCGCGCTGGGGGCTCCGGGCGGGGATCGGATTCCTCATTGTGCTCATCGCCGCGGTGGCGCTGTTTGCCCTCGCCGGCATGCAGCGGCCGGACAGCATCAGCCACCTCGGCGAGTTTGTTCAGCTGCTCGAGTCCACCATCAACGACCTCATCTTCGTGGGCGTGGCCATCCTCTTCCTGGTCACCCTCGAGGAGCGGCTCCGCCGCCGCGACGCGCTGCGCGCCCTGCACGAGCTCCGGAGCCTGGTCCACATCGTGGACATGCACCAGCTCACCAAGGATCCCGACCAGTTCTCCGCCGGGCGCACCGACACCAAGGCGTCGCCCACCCGGGCGCTCTCCCCCGCCCAGCTGGGTCGCTACCTCGATTATTGCTCGGAGCTGCTGTCCATCATCGGCAAGGTGGCCGCGCTCTACGCGCAGCAGCTCGATGATCCGGTGGTGCTGGCGGCGGTGGGAGAAGTGGAAACGCTGACGGCGGGATTGTCCAACAAGATCTGGCAGAAGCTCGTCATCCTGGGGACCGCCCCCCGCTCCCCCGCCGGACATACCAGAGCGCAATAGCCGCCAGGAAGCAGGCCGCGAGGAACGGCTGGCGCAGTGCGCCGACCGCGAGCCCGGCAATGACCAGCGGCAGGAACGCCGCCAGCCGCCTGAGCAGCGGCGGCGATGCCCCGTCGGCTCCACGGCCGGTCCGGCTGGGCGGCGCCGTGTAGGGGCGCGCGCTGCCCGGCGGATGGAGCAGGGCCGAACCGAGCACCGCGCCGGCCCACGGCGTGGGCACGCCGTGCTCCACGGGCGGCGGGGGCAGGCGGGCCGGGTCGCCGCCGGCGCGGGCCAGGCGTTCCTGCTCCGCGGCCTCGTGGCGCGCGAGCACCTCCACCAGCCGGTGCGCGGCCGAGTCCGGCGGCGCCAGCGCGGCCGCCTTGAGCGCCGCTTCCAGCGCGGCCCCCGTGTCCCCGGCGTGGTGCTCCAGCACCGCCTGCAGCAGCGCCGTGGCCGCCGAGCCCGGCAGCTCCACGGCCGTGGCCCGCGCCAGCTCCAGCGCCTCGAGCACGCGGCCCTGCCCCGCCAGCAGCCAGAGCCGGAGGTAGAGCGTCGCCTCGTCGTGTGAGGCGCCGTGCAGCAGGGTGTCGGCGAAGGCCAGCTCCGGTGGCAGCCGGGTGGAACCCGCCAGCAGCCGGAGGATGTCCTGCGTGTCCGGCACCGGTGGCGGCACCAGCCCGGGAACGGCGCGCGGGGCCGCCCCCGCTCCCTCTGGAGCAGGACGGCCCCGCGTCTCCGCGAGCCCTGCATTGGCCGGCACCCCGGCGCCCCCGATCCCCGGCACGGACACTCCCATGCTCGGGAGTATCGGCGGGAGGGCGGGATTTGCTGACTCCCGGCGCTACTTCCCGCCGCCGGTTCCCTGGATGACGCCTTCCGCGAACACCGGCGTCCCGCCTCCGAGCACCCGCGTGGCGACGTCCCGGATCTCGTCGGCCGTGACGGCCAGGTAGTGGGATGCGGGATCGGTGATGTCCTCCAGTCCCTGCCCCGCCAGCCATGCCTCCACGATCTCCCCAGCCAGCGCCGCCGCCGACTGCCGCTGCACCACCGTCTGCCCCGCCAGGTACTGGGTGGCCTGCGCCAGCTCCACCGGCGTCACCCGCTCCTCGGCGAAGCGCTGGAGTTCGGCGAGCATCGCCTTGCGTGCCTCCACTTCCCGCTCCGGTGAGGTGGCGATGTACGAGAGCAACGCGCCGCCCCGCGCCTTCTGCCACGAGCTGGCCAGCACCGTGTACGCCAGCGAGCGCTTCTCGCGAAGTGCCTCGAAGAGGCGGCCGCCGAGCCCGCTGGCCACGGCGCTCCAGACGTCGGCGGCGTGGCGGCTCGGGTCGCGGCGCGACGGCCCGGGGAAGGCCAGCGCAAACGCCGACTGCGCCTTCTGCCGCGGCACCACCTGGGACACGGGCGTGCCGTTGAGCACCCAGCTCACCGGGTTCCGGAGCGTGATGAGCGGCCGCGGGGCGTGCCCGCCGAACACCCCGCCGAGCGGGGCGAGGGCCGCCTCGGGCTCGAGATCACCCACGGCCACCACGATGCCGCGGGCGCCCGCCAGCGCGGCGCGCTGCCAGGCGCGGACGTCCGCCGGCGTGAGGGTGGCCAGTTCGGCCGGG
>JBGAOL010000386.1:0-4003 GCA_044221825.1 Gemmatimonadales bacterium | reverse complement strand
CCTCGCGGCGCTGGCCGCCTACCTGGCCGCGCGCGGGGTCGGTGCGTCGCCGGTGACGCTCGACTGGGGAGGGTTTGCGGTACTGCTGGTGCTGGCAGCTCCATTCCTGGCGGGGCTGTTCTTCATGGCGGGGGTGTTCTCGCCCGGCCGCCGCGCCCGGCTGGGCCTGCTCGCGGCGGCCGGGCTCGAGGGGCTGGTCTTCGGGGTGGTGGCGCTGCTTTGGCTCCGGGGGCGCTGAGCTGGCTCAGGCGCCGCCGTCGAGGAGCCTGGCCAGGTTGGTGGCCGCGTCGCGCGTCTGCTTGTTGAGCCCCAGCTTGATGAGGGGCGAGAAGAGCCGGCCCACCACGCTCTTCGGCGCGATCTCCACGATGTGCGTGGTCAGCGCGCCCTCCGCAGCCGGCGCCACCCGCAGGTCCACGTCCACCACGAAGGCGGCGTCGGTGTAGCGGGTGTGGAACCGCTCCCCCGGCACCCGCGCCACCACCTCGCCGGCCATCTCCCGCTGGGGGCCGCCCTGGCGATCGCGATAGACGTAGCGGAGCTGGTCGCCCACGGCGTTGGGGCCACTGCCCACCTTGCTGAGGCTCACGCAGGGCGGCAGCCAGCGGGCGTAGCTCGACAGGTCGTCGATCATGGCAAAGGCCTGCGCGGGGGTGGCGCGCACCGGCTGGGCGTGCTCGCAACGGATGGGCATCGGAACCTCACGGACTCGGGGATGATGACGGGACGCTCCTCTATCCTACAGCGCAATCCGGCTTTGCGTGAGGCTCGGGCCTGGTCGCTGCTCGGGGCTCTGGCCCTCGGCCTGGCGGGGCCCGGCTGCGCGGGCGACGGCCCCCTCGACGGCGGCGGCGTCCCCCCGCTCCGCGCCGCCGGCGCGGACGTTTCCGCGCTGGCCGCCTTCGAGGGCGCCGGTGCGCAGTACCGCGACGGCGGCATCACCGGCGCCCTCCCCGTGCTCCGGGCACGCGGGAGCTCGCTCTTCCGCCTCCGGCTCTTCGTGGCACCGCTCGGCACGGGGATCGAGACCAACGACCTCCCCTACACCATTGCCCTGGCCCAGCGCATCAAGGCCACCGGCGCCGGCCTCCTCCTCGACATCCACTACTCCGACACCTGGGCCGACCCCGCCCACCAGGCCATCCCCGCCGCCTGGGCCGGCCTCTCGCCCGATTCCCTCGAGCAGGTGGTCGAGGCCTACACCCTCGCCGTCGTCACCGCCATGGACTCGGCCGGCGTCCGCCCGGACATCGTGCAGGTGGGCAACGAGATCGATTCCGGCTTCCTCTGGCCCCTGGGTCACGTGGGCGGCAGCGACGACACGCCGGCCCAGTGGGCGCAGCTCGGCCGCCTCCTTGCGGCAGGCATTCGCGGCATCCGCGCCGCCACCCCGCCGGGCGACACCATCCGCGTGATGCTCCACTTCTCGGGCGGCGGCAACCCGCCGGGGATCGACTGGTTCTTCGGCCACGTGGCGCAGCTCGGCCTGGACTATGATCTCATTGGCCTGAGCTGGTATCCCTGGTGGCACGGGAGCCTCGCGGCGCTGCGCGCCGGCCTCGCCACCGCCGCCAACCACTACGGCCGCGACGTGATGGTGGTGGAAACGGCGTACCCGTGGCGCCGCGGGGCGTGGGAACAGATGATCGTGGACTCGAGCGCGCTGGCCTGGCCCATGACCCGCGCCGGCCAGGCCCAGTTCCTCGCCGACCTCGTGGCCGCCGTCCGCGCCACTCCGGGTGGCCGAGGTGCGGGCATCCTCTGGTGGCACCCGGAGGCCATCCCCACGCCCGGCCTGTTCGTCTGGGGGGACGGGGCGCTCGCCCTCTTCGACAGCACCGGCGCGCTGCTCCCCGCGGCGCGGGCCTTCGCCCCCTGAACCCCGGGCGGCCCTGGGGCGGGGGACCCTGCTAGATTGCCCCGGACCACTCACGCCCCGGGACGCGCATGATCCAGTTTCACGGCACCACCATCCTCACCGTCCGGAAGGACGGCAAGGTCGCCCTGGGCGGCGACGGCCAGGTGAGCATCGGCGACACGGTGGTGAAGGGGAGCGCCACCAAGGTGCGCGCCCTCAAGGGCGGCAAGGTGCTGGCCGGCTTCGCCGGCTCGGTGGCCGACGCGCTGACGCTGTACGAGAAGTTCGAGGAGAAGCTGGAGCGCTATCCCGGCAACCTCCCCCGCGCCGCCGTGGAGCTGGCGAAGGACTGGCGCAGCGACCGCGTGCTCCGCCGCCTCGAGGCGCTCCTCACCGTGGCCGATCGCGAGCACACCTTCCTCCTCTCCGGCGGCGGCGAGCTCATCGAGCCGGACGACGGGATCCTCGGCATCGGCTCCGGCGGCAACTACGCCCTGGCCGCCGCGCGCGCCCTGCTCCCCGACGAGCGCCTCTCCGCGCGCGAGGTGGTGGAGCGCTCGCTCCAGATCGCGGCCGACATCTGCGTCTTCACCAACCGGCACATCACCATCGTGGAGCTGTAGCCCGGTCCGATGCCGAACGCGCTGGCGCACTACTACCTGCAGCCGCTGTCCTGGCGGCGGGCCAAGGGATCGCCCGAGGTCTACGACCTCGAGGCCATCGGCGGCGCCATCGGCTACCTCCGCTACAGCGGCGAGCGCCGCGCCTTCGCCCAGGCGGGCGACGGGGCGTGGAGCTTCGAGCCGGCCGGCTTCTTCCGCTCCCGCATCGACGTGCGTGCCACGCCGGGGGGCGAGCTCGTGGCCACCTTCCACCCGAGCTTCTGGGGTGTCGGGGGCCGGGTGGAGGTGATGGGCGGGCCCACATTCCGGGTGAAGAGCAGCAGATTCGACAGCGTCTTCACCGTCTTCCAGCCCGACGGTCCGACCCTGGTCTCCTACTCCCTCGCCAGCTTCTTCGGCATGCACTCCCCCGTGACCTGGGGTGACGATCCCTCCCCCTTCGAGCGCTGGCCCTGGCTGCTGCCCCTCAGCTGGTACCTCGCGGTGCGGCACCACAAGGAGATGGCGGCGGCGACGGCGGTGGTTTCCACGGGTTGAGGGGGGTGGGTTCACCCGATTTTCACCACGACGCGACTAGGTTCGGTGCGGGGTTGAGGAGGGCTGGCTGTAGCCGGCCCCTACCATGATGGATTCCTGTCTCGGGTTGTGATCATGCCCGTTCCCATGTCCCCGGAAGTCCTGCTGCTCTGGAGCCTCGTGGCCGCCCACGCGGCCGGGCTCGGGACGCTGCTCGGCCGGTGGCCATGGTTTGCGAAGAACGCGGTAGGCTGGGCCACCGCCGCCGCCGCCGGCCTCATGCTCGGCATCGGCTACGTGCTGCTCGACACCGGCCAGCACCTGGCCCCGGCCCCCACGCTGCTCGGCGCCCTGGTGGGCCTGGGCCTCGTGCGCCTGGCCGACGGGGGCGTCGCCGCACAGGGCGTGGCGGACGACGCCCACGCGGCGAACGGCACCACCCGCCTCTCCTCGCCCCCCGCCACCGACGCCGGCGAGATCCTGGCCAGCGCGCTCCACAGTGCCGTCGAGGGCATCGCCATCGGGGCCGCGGCGGCGAGCGGGGTGCCGCTCGCGCAGTTCCTGCTCATCACCTTCGGCTTCCACAACATCTCCGAAGGCGCCGTGCTCGGCACGCTGCTGGCGGAGCGCGGCATGAAGCGCTCGGCCGCGATGGGCGTGGCCATCCTGGCGCGCACCTCGCAGCCGCTCGTCGGTGTGTCGACGCTCTTCCTGATCGGCGCGGTGCCGGCGCTGCTGCCCTGGCTCATCGGCGCGTCGTTCGGCTCGCTCCTCTACCTCATCATCGCGGAGCTGCTGCCGCAGAGCTACCGGCTGGCGGGGCGCACAGCCATCGCCGTGGTGGTGAGCCTCGCCGCGGGGATGGTGGCGCTGATGGGGAGGCCCTGATGACCGAGGCGTGGGGGATGCCCATCCTGCTCGCCGTCTTCGTGGCCGCGCTGATCACGGCGCTCGCCACGGGGCTCGGGGCCATCCCGTTCGCGTTCATCCGCACGCTCTCCGAGCG
>JBGAOL010000385.1:0-3934 GCA_044221825.1 Gemmatimonadales bacterium | reverse complement strand
ACCCCGACACCCTGCGCCGCGCCATGCGGGTGGACGACGCCCGAAACCTCGACGACTACCTGGCCCGCTTCCGCTGGACCGTGGCGGTGCTGCAGGACCCGGACGCCATCGCCCGCGTCGCCTACGAGATGGCGGCCGACGCGGCGGCGGACGGGGTGCGGCTGCTCGAGGTGCGCTACTGCCCGGCGCTCAGTACCGCCGCGGGGCTCACGCTCGACGAGGTGATCGCCGCCGAGCGCCGCGGCCTCGCCCGCGGGGAGGCCGAGTTCGGCATTCGGGCCAGCATCATCAATTGCACCCTCCGGCACCTGGATCCCGATCTCTCCCTCGAGATCGCCGAAGCCTCGGTCCGCCTCCGCCACCACGGCGTGGTGGCCTTCGACATCGCGGGAGGCGAGGCGCATCATGCCGCGGCGCCACACGCCGAGGCGTTCGCGGCCGCGGTGCGGGGAGGGCTCGCGGTGACCGTGCACGCGGGGGAGGCCGCCGGCCCTCCGTCGGTGTGGGAGGCGCTGGAGGCCTGCCACGCGAGCCGCATCGGCCACGGCACCCGGATCCACGAGGATCCCGCGCTGCTGGCCCACGTGCGCGACCGCCGCATCCCCGTCGAGATCTGCCTCACCTCCAACGTGCAGACCCGCGTGGTGCCCGACCCGGCCCACCACCCGCTCCGCCGCTACCTGGATGAGGGCCTCGTGGTGACGCTCTGCTCCGACAACTGGCTGATGAGCGACGTGACGCTGTCCTCCGAGTATGCCCTTGGCGCCACCGCGCTCCGCCTGACGGAGCCGGAGCTCCGCACCCTGGTCCGCAACGGCTTCGCCGCCGCGTTCCTGCCCGAGGCCGACCGCGCCCGCCTCGGTGCCGAGGCCGACCGCGCCTTCCGGACGGAGGCCTGATGCTGCTGCCCCAGGCGGCGGAGCGCTTCGCGGCGCTGCAGGCGGGCCTGGACGTGCCGCTGGCCGAGCGGCTGATGGGCGCCGTGGGCGTGGCGGCCATGCTCGGCGTGGCGCTGCTGCTCTCCTCCAACCGGGCACGGGTGAACTGGCGGCTCGTGGGGTCCGGCGTGCTGCTGCAGGTGGTCTTCGCGCTCCTCATCCTCAAGACCGGCACGGGGCGCGCGGCGTTCGACGTGGCGGGGCATGGGGTGACGCGGCTGCTCGCGTTCCAGCAGGAGGGTGCCCGCTTCGTCTTCGGCAACCTGGTGGACAACGCGGTGCCGGTGGCCTGCGAGCCGGGGCCCTGTCCCGGGGCCCGCATGACGGCGCAGACCGGCGCCTTCCTGGCCTTCAGCGTGCTGCCCACGCTGGTGTTCTTCTCCGCGCTCATGTCGGTCCTGTACCACCTGGGCCTCATGCAGCTGGTGGTGCGGGGCATCGCGTGGGTGATGCAGCGGACCCTCCACACCTCCGGCGCCGAGACGCTCTCGGCCTCGGGCAACATCTTCCTGGGGCAGACCGAGGCCCCGCTCCTGGTGAAGCCGTTCGTGCGGCAATTCACCAGTTCGGAGCTCTTCGCGGTGATGACTGGCGGCTTCGCCACCGTGGCGGGCGGGGTGATGGCGGCCTACGTGGGGATGCTCTCGGGCGTGCTGCCGGGCATCGCGGGGCACCTCATCGCGGCCAGCGTGATGAACGCGCCAGCCGGGCTCTACCTCGCCAAGATCATGGAGCCGGAGACGGGGGAGCCGGTCACCCGGGGCGGCCGCTCCACCCACCTCGACCGCACCGAGGCCAGCGTCATCGACGCCGCGGCGGCGGGGGCGCTGCAGGGCGTGCAGCTGGCCATCAACGTGGCGGCCATGCTCATCGCCTTCATCGCCCTGGTGGCGCTGCTCAACGCGGGGCTCGGCTGGGTGGGCGGGCTGGTGGGCCTGGAGCAGCTGAGCCTCCAGTGGGTGCTCGGCCAGCTGCTCCGCCCGGTGGCGTGGGTGCTCGGCGTGCCGTGGCAGGACACCACCTACGTGGGCGGGATGATCGGCCTCAAGACGGCGCTCAACGAGTTCGTGGCGTACGCCCAGTTCGCCCGGGACCTGGGCGCCGGGGTGGCGATGCAGCCGCGGAGCGCCCTCATCCTCACCTACGCGCTGCTCGGCTTCGCCAACCTCGGCAGCATCGCCATCCAGATCGGGGGGATCGGCGGGCTGGCGCCGGAGCGGCGCGGCGAGATCGCGCGCTTCGGGCTCCGGGCCATGATCGCGGGCAACCTCGCCGCCTTCACGTCGGCGGCCATCGCCGGCATGCTCGCGTGAGTTCCCTCGCCGCCGCGCTCGCCGTGCTTCGCCCCTGGCTCGGCGAGGCCCGGCCGGTGGCGGCGCTGGTCCTGGGGTCGGGGCTCGGCGGCCTCGCGGCCCGGCTCGAGGAGGCGCGACGACTCGACTACGCCGACATCCCCGGCTTTGCCCGGACGGACGTGCCGGGGCACGCGGGGGAGCTGCTGCTCGGGCGGCTGGGGGGACGGGTGGTCTTGTGTCAGGCTGGGCGCTTCCACGCCTACGAGGGGCATGCCGGCGCCACCGTGGCGCTGCCGGTGCGGGCCTTCGCCGGGCTGGGCATCGGCACCCTTGTCCTCACCAACGCGGCGGGGGGCATCCGCCGGAGCTTCCGGCCGCCTACGCTCATGCTGCTGGCGGACCAGGTCAACCTCAGCTTTCGCAACCCGCTCGTCGGGCGCGTGGGCGAAGGGGAGGACCGCTTTCCCGACATGTCGGCGCCGTACGACGCAGGGCTGCGCGCGCTGGCGCATCGCGTGGCCATGTCGGCGGGCATCCGGCTCGAGGACGGCGTGTATGCGGGACTGATGGGGCCGAGCTATGAGACGCCCGCCGAGATCCGCATGCTGGAGCGGCTCGGCGCCGACGCGGTGGGGATGTCCACGGTGCCGGAGGTGGTCGTGGCACGCGCGCGGGGAATGCGCTGCCTCGGGCTCTCGGTGATCACCAACCCGGCTGCCGGCACCACCAGCGAGCGGCTGTCCCACGAGGAGGTGATGGCGGCGGGTCGCGCGGCCGGCGCGGCGGTGGAGGCGATCGTCACCGGGGTCGTCGCGGCACTCTAGCGCCGCCGCTGGCGCGCCCCTACGGTTTGGGCGCCTTCACCATATGATTCAGCGGCCCATGGCCGCGGCCGAGGCCGGGGGCACTGCGGAGGGCGCGCTGCAGGAAGTCGAGGGCGTCGGTGACCGCCCGCTCGAGGTCCCGCCCCAGGGCGAGGCCCGCGGTGATGGCGGCCGACAGCGTGCAGCCGGTGCCATGCGTGGAGGTGGTGGCCAGGCGGTCGTGCTCGTAGCGCCGCACCCCCTCGGGCGTCACCAGCAGGTCCACCAGGCGGGCCGTGGTCAGGTGGCCGCCCTTCACCAGCGCCGCGCGTGCGCCCAGCTTGAGCAGCGCGTGGCCTGCGGCCAGCATGCTGTCGGGATCGGTGACCGGGAAGCCCACGAGGACCGCGGCCTCCTCCAGGTTGGGCGTCACCAGCCGCGCCAGCGGCAGCAGTGCCTCGCGGTAGACCGCCTCGCCCGCCGGGTCCAGCAGCCGGTCGCCGGACGTGGCGATCATCACCGGGTCGCACACGTACTCGTGCCACTGGTGCCGGGCAATGCCCTCTGCCACCACCCGCGCGTGCGGCGCCGTGGCGAGCATGCCGGTCTTCACCGCCGCGGGGGGCAGGTCGCCGGCCAGCGCGTCGAGTTGTGCCGCGATAAAGGCTTCGGGCGCCACGTGCACGCCGGTGACGCCCCGGGTGTTCTGCGCCGTGAGCGCCACCAGCGCGCTGGTGCCGAACACCCCGAACTGGTGAAACGTCTTGAGGTCCGCCTGGATCCCGGCGCCGCCGCCGGAATCGGACGAGGCAATGGTGCAGGCAATCTTCATGGGAAGGATGCGGGCGTGTCGCTGATCAGCACGATGCGGGACCTCCACCGCCGCAAGGCGCGCGAG
>JBGAOL010000384.1:0-4012 GCA_044221825.1 Gemmatimonadales bacterium | reverse complement strand
CGCTGCACCGGGCCGGTGCGCGCCACGCGGAGCGCCCGGAACGCCGCCGTGTCGGCCGACGCGCCCGGGGAGTCCGCCAGGTTCACGAGCTCCAGCGAGTCGGTGCGGAGGTCGTAGAGGTGCGCCGCCTCCCCGAACCAGTCGATCCAGTGCCGGCCATCCGCCACCAGCGACCAGGCCACCTGGCCGTCGGGCCAGGTGAGCTCGCTCAGCACCGTGTCAGGCGCCGGCGCGGACCGCCACTGGCGGGCCAGGGAGCGGCCGGGGAAGGTGGTGTCGTCCCCGAAGCCGGCCAGGTCGAGCAGGGTGCGGGGCAGGTCGCGGAGGCTCACCGGCTGGGTCACCACCAGGCCGGCCGGCACCTGGGCGGGATAGCGGAGCAGGAGCGGCACCTGAAGCAGCACCCGGTACAGGCTGTTGCCGTGGTCCACCATGCCGTGCTCGCCGAACTGCTCGCCGTGGTCGGAGACGATGACCACGATGGTGCGGTCGAGGATGCCCCGGTGCTCGAGCTCCGCCAGGAGCCGGCCCACCTCGGAGTCGAGGTAGGCCAGCGCGCCGTCGTAGGCATCCTGCTCCCGGGCGAGCTGCCGCGGCGTGAGCTGGTCGCTGAGCACCGGCGGCACGTACCGCGTGGTGTCGCTGGTGAAGCGGGTGTTCCAGGGCGCGGGCGCCAGGTACGGGTTGTGGGCGTCGAAGTAGTTGAGGAAGGCGAAGAACGGCCGGCCCTCCGCGCGCGGGAGCCAGCCGAGGAAGTCGTCGGTGACGGCGGCGGCGCCGCGGCGGCCGTAGAGGTTCCAGTCCCCGGCCAGCCGCCGCACCACGCGCTGTGAGGCAATCCGGTGCAGCAGCGCCGAGGTGGCCACCACCTCCCCGGCGGTGGGCTGCACGTCGCTGTAGTACGCAAAGCCGCGCGCCAGCCCGCTGGTGCGGCTGGTGTACATCCGGTTGGCGATGACGCCCGCCGTGGCATAGCCCGACCGCTCCAGCACCTCCGCGAGGGTGGGCCAGCGGTCGTCGAGGCGGGCCAGGAAGCCGGCGTTGAGCTCGTGCGGGTAGCGCGCCATGAACATCCCCGCGTGCGAGGGGAGCGTCCACGGCGCCGTGGCGTACGCCTCGGCGAACACCGTCGCGTCCCGCGCCACGCGCTGGAGCATCGGCGTGGTGGCGCGGTGATAGCCAAAGAGGCTCAGGCTCGGGTTCCGCACCGTGTCGAGCACAATGAGCAGGATGTTCGGCGCCCCCCGCGGCGCTGCCGGGAGCGCGCGGAGCGTGCGCCATTCGTCGAGGCGGCGCCCGCCATGCAACCCGAACCCGTAGAGCAGCAGCAGCGCCCCGCCGCCCATGCCCACGAGCCGCATCACCTTCGCCCCGGTGGCCGGCCACCGCCGGAGCAGCCGCGCGGTCTGGAGCCCCAGCCCGAGGCCGAGCAGCACCAGCGCCACCGGCTTGAGCCCCGGCAGCGTCAGCAGCCCGCCCATCCATGCCACCGTGAACAGCGCCACGAGCACCGGCATCTCGAGCCACGGCCACCACCGTCCCAGCCAGAGCAGCAGTCCCAGCGGCAGCAGCACCACCAGCGCCGCCAGCGGCACCATCCAGTACGCGTCGGCGTGGTGCCCGAGGGGGGAGTGGCCCGAGGTCCGCCGGTTCCATTCGATCCCGAGCTGGAGCGCCCCCGAGAGCATCGCGGCGGCGAGCGTGACGAGCAGCGGATGCAGCGGCACCCGCGCCCCCCTGGGACGGCGCGCCGCGACCGGTTCCACGACCAGCAGGCTCGGCTGCGCCATCGGGGGCCGCGCTCCCGCGCTCGGGTGGACAAGGTTCGGACCTGTGCGGGGAATGGACGACGCCCCATGCGGAGACCGCACGGGGCGCCGGGGGGCTGCCTGCTTTCAGGGCGGTCTCAGGGCAGGAGCGGCGTGAGCGCCTGACGCAGCTGGTCGAGGGACTGGAAGTGGATCGCCTGCAGCCCGGCCGCGCGGGCGCCGGCCACGTTGGCGGCGCTGTCGTCGATGAACACCGCGTCCGCCGGCTCCACCCCGTGGCGCGCCAGCAGCCGCCGGTACACCAGGGGGTCCGGCTTCCGGGCGCCGAGCTCGCAGCTCGCCACGATCCCGTCGCCGAACACGGCGCAGACGTCGGGACACAGTTCGCCCAGGCTCTCCCGGAGGAGGGAGCCATTGTTGGTGAGGACGGCCAGCCGCACCCGCGGCGCCAGCGACGCGAAGTACGCCACCAGGTCCGGCCGTGGCGCCGTGGCCCGCCGCCGGGCCTCCACCCAGTCGGCGCGCGTCACCGCCGTCCCGAGCCGGCGGTTGAACTCCGCCAGGTACGCCTCGCCCGTGGGCCAGGCGCCGGCCTCGGCTTCCGGCTCGAAGGGGCCGGCCCAGATGGAGGAGTGGATGGTGCTGCCGGAGAGGCCGGTCAGTGACTCGAGGTAGGCCAGGCGCCGCGCGGGGTGGAAGTCGATGAGGACGCCGTCGAGGTCGGAGATGACGAGGCGGACCGCCATGGCTAGAAGCGCATGATGAGCCCGCACGCCACGCCCGCTAGCATCATGCGGAGGACGCCGCCCACCACCGGCTTCCAGGTGACGCCGGCCCGTCCCTCCGCCCTCCGGAGCCGCGGCGACACCTCCACCACCAGCCCCACCAGCAGGAACACCAGCCACCCGCCCCCGCTGCCGAGGCTCGCAAACCAGAGCCCGGCCAGGAGCGTCACCAGCGCCGCCTCCGCCGCCACGGCCCCGAGCGACGCCTGGAGCGCCGCCCCGAGCGGCTGCCCGCCGCGCACGCCGGACTCGAGCGCCCGCCACGCCAGGAACACCGCGCTGGTCGCGGCCCACGCCAGCAGGACCCGCAGGAAGGTCATGCTAGTGGCGCGCCGCCAGGCTGTCGGCCTTGTAGAGCTGGCCGCGGATCATCACCTGCTCCACGGTGCGGGTGTTCCGGATGTCGTCGAGGGGATTGGCGCCGAGCACCACCAGGTCCGCCACCTTCCCGGGGGCGATCATCCCGATGCTGTCGGCGCCGAGCAGCTGGGCGGTGTTGTGCGTGGCCGTCATCAGCGCGTCCATGGGCGTGAGGCCGGCGTGCACCAGCAGCTCGAGCTCGCTGTGCAGGCTCCAGCCCGGCACCAGCATCTGGTTGGCCGCATCGGTCCCGGCGATGACCCGGCCGCCCGCCGCGCGGTAGGCGCGCAGGAACAGGTCCTGGTTGGGGCGGGCCGCGCGGAAGGTGGCAAACTCCGCCTCGCCCCAGCCGGCGCGCGCCTTGAGGTCGGGGACGTTCCAGCGGTCGCGCACCGACTGGGGGACGTGCCGGAGGTCGGGCTGCGTGAGGATGGCGGGGTCGTCGAGCCGGCTGAAGGTCTCGTGCAGGACCAGCGTGGGCACCACCGCCACCCGCTGCTCGGCGAGCACGCCGGCCACCCGGGTGAGGGCGGCGCTGTCGGCCGTCACCCAGCCGGCCTCGAAGGCGTTCCAGCCGCGGAAGAACCCCGCCTTGTGCTCCGCGTAGAACTTCTCGGGCGTGGCGCTCGCCGCCTCCACCACGCCACTCATGTGCTCCACCGAGCGGATGCCCATGCGCGCCGCCGTCACCGCGTCCGTCAGGCCCAGGTGCGCGCCGGTGCGGAGGTTGAAGGTGGCGGCCTCGTCGAGCAGCGGCTTGAGCAGCTCGGGCGTGATCCGGGTGTACACCTTGATGTAGTCCGCGCCCGCCACGGCGAGCGCGTCCACGGCCCGGCGTGCCTCCGTGCCGTTCGACACCGGCGTGGCGTCGAGGTAGGTGGTGGGCGGCGCGTCGAGCATGGCGCCGGCCGAGTACACCCGCGGCGCCACCTCGCCGCCCAGGCTCACCTCCTCGCGCAGGGCCAGGATGGAGTCCTGCTTGCCGTGCATGTCGCGCACCGAGGTGACGCCGGCGCTGATGTAGGTGCCGAGGGCCCAGCGCTCCACGTGGCCGTGCCCGTCGATGAGGCCGGGGATCACCCACTTGCCGGTGGCGTC
>JBGAOL010000383.1:0-3888 GCA_044221825.1 Gemmatimonadales bacterium | reverse complement strand
GTAGTACCAGAGGCTCTTCTCGCGGGGGACGCTGAAGCGGTGCCAGACGTCGTCGCCGCAGAGGCGCATGTCGTTGATGATGGAGCGGGCGTTGTAGAGCTTGTCGGCGGCGGCGACGCGGAGGACATCGGGGAACGCCTCGTGGCGGAGGTGCGCGATGTACTTCCGCTTGCGCGCCTCCCAGCGGGCGAGGGCGGACTCGCTCCGGGGGAGGTTGGGGTAGGTGTCGGTGCAGCCCATCACGATGCGGTGGACGCCGGGGCCGAAGCGCTCGAGGATCTCCTTCTCCGTCTTGCCGTCGCGCGGGTGATCCTCCACCGCATCATGCAGCAGGGCGCCGATCCCCTCCTCCTCGCTGCCGCCATCCTCGAGCACAATGGACGTGACGCCCAGGAGGTGGGCCAGGAAGGGGACCTGGCCGCCCTTCCGGCGCTGGCGGGCGTGGAGCTCGCTGGTGTAGAGCAGCGCCTCGGTGAACTTGGGGCTGAGGAGCGGGTGGGCGCCGTGCTCCATGGTCAGAAGAGCTTCACCTGCACCGAGATCTTGCCGGGGTTCTTCGCCAGCTCGTCGATGAGGCGCTGCATGGACTCCATGGTCTGCCGCGCCTCGACGTAGAAGCTGGTGTCGGTGGCGAACTTGCCGAGGGTGCCCTGCCCCGCATTCATGCGGGCGATGAGCGTGTCGAGCCGGGCGCCGGTGGTGCGGAGCTGCACCGACATGTCGGAGAGGTTCCGCGCCAGGGTGTCCGCCCGCTCCACGGCGTTGGCCACGGGGACGGCGGCGATGGTGCTGTCGAGGCGGCGGGAGAGGTCCTGCAGCGCCACCATGGTCTTCTCCGCCTCGCTCATGGTGCGGGGATGTCGGAGAGGTTCCGCGCCAGGGTGTCCGCCCGCTCCACGGCGTTGGCCACGGGGACGGCGGCGATGGTGCTGTCGAGGCGGCGGGAGAGGTCCTGCAGCGCCACCATGGTCTTCTCCGCCTCGCTCATGGTGCGGGGGAGGCGGGTGTTCATGGTGGCGAGCACCGACGAGAGGTTCTGCAGGGTGCGGGTGAGCTCGTCGGCGGTCTTCTGGTTGGCGATGGCCTGGAGGCCGATCATCACGGAATCGGCGCGGTCGGCGAGGACGGCGCCCTTGGCGAAGAGCCCGGCGTCGGTGGCACCGGGGATGACGGCGCCCTCGGCGAGCGGCTGCGGGGCGTGACCGGGATCGAGCAGGAGGCGGCTGCCGCTGGCGAAGATGCTCGACTCCACCTTGGCGGTGGCGTCGGCGCGGAGGTCGAGCTGCCCGGGCAGCGAGAGGGTCACGAGCACGCGGCCCGGGCCCATGAAGTCCACCTCGCTCACCTTGCCCATCACGACACCGCTCACGGCCACCTCATTGTCCACCTTGAGCGTGCCCACGTCGGCGAACTCGACGATGGCCACCCGCCCCGGCGCCTTGAAGGTGGCACCCTTGAGCCACATGGTGCCGACGACGAACAGCCCGATCCCGGCCAGGACCAGGCCGCCGACGGTGATTTCCTTCTGGTAGTGCAGGTCCATGGCTCAGGCGGCGAAGGTGAGGTTGCCGAAGTCGCGCTCGAGGAACTCGCGCACGGTCGGGATCTCCGACTTGATGAACTCCTGCGGCGTGCCCTGCTGGACGATCTTCCCGGCGGTGAGGAGCGCCAGGCGGTCGGCCACGCGGAAGGCGCCGCGCACGTCGTGGGTCACCATGATGCTGGTGACGCCGAGCTCGGCGGCGAGGCTCTTGACCAGCTCGTCGATGATGTCCGAGTTGACCGGGTCGAGGCCGCTGGTGGGCTCGTCGTAGAGCAGGTACTTGGGCGTCCCGGCGATGGCGCGCGAGATGCCGACGCGCTTGCGCATGCCGCCGGAGAGCTGGGCCGGGTACTTCTGCGCCGTCTCGGGCGCCAGGTTGACGAGCTGGAGGCAGCGCGCCACCCGCTCGTCGCAGAAGGCCTTGTCGCGGAACTTGTGCTCGTCGGTGATGCCGAGGCGGATGTTCTCGTACACCGACATGGAGTCGAAGAGCGCGCCGTTCTGGAAGACGTAGCCAATCGTGGAGCGGAGGTGGCGGAGCGGCTCGCGCTTGAGGCGGGCCACGTCCTTGCCGTCCACGATGACCTCGCCCGCGTCCTGGTGGATGAGGCCCACGATGTGCTTGAGCAGGACGCTCTTCCCCGTGCCGGAGGGGCCGAGGAGGGCCACGGTCTCGCCGTCCTGGACGGTGAAGTCCACGCCGTCGAGGACCACCTGCTGGCCGAAGCGCTTGCGGACCCCGCGCAGCTCGATCATGGCGCTAGTGGAGGAGCAGCTTGGCGAGGAGGGTGTCGAGCAGCAGGATCATGACGCAGCTCGCCACCACCGCGGCGGTGGTGCTCTTCCCCACGCCCTCCGCCCCCTGCTCGGTGCTGAAGCCGAAGTAGCAGCTGATCACCGTGATGCAGGTGCCGAAGGCGAAGCCCTTGATGATGGAGTAGTAGGCGTCGAAGGGCTTCCAGAAGATGCGGGCGCCGTAGGTGAAGTCGGCGTTGGTCACGGGCAGCACCGCCGAGACGGCCAGCCAGCCGGAGATGATGCCGACCACGTTGGCGAAGACGGTGAGGATGGGGATCATCACGATGCCGGCGAGCACGCGGGGGATCACCAGGTGGCTCGCGGGGGAGCGGCCCAGCGTCTCCAGCGCGTCGATCTGCTCGGTGACGCGCATGGTGCCGAGCTCGGCGGCGTAGCGGGCGCCGATGCGGCCGGCCAGGATGAGGCCGGTGAGCACCGGCCCGAGCTCCAGCACCACCGACTCCACGATGAGGGAGCCGGCCACGTAGTAGGGGATGTTGCCGGTGAACTGGTAGCCGGTCTGGAGCGCGGTCACGGCGCCGGCGAAGCCGGCCACGAGGAGGATGATCGGGAGGCTCCCCACCCCGATGTTCCACGCCTCGGTGAAGGTCCGCGGCACCCACACCCGCCACTCGCCGAGGGAGCGGCCCATCTCGGCGAGCATGAGGCTGATCCGCCCCACGTGCGCGAGGCCTTGCAGCACGAAGCGGCCTGCGGCACGGCGGGGGTCGAGCGTGGCGGTGGCGGACATGTGGGATATATCTTCGCCCGCCATGCCGCCCAAGTCCACCCCTCGCCAGCTCGCCTTTCGGCGGCGCCTGACCCGCTGGTTCCGGCGGGAGGGGCGCGACCTCCCCTGGCGGCGTACCCGCGATCCCTACCACGTGCTGGTCAGCGAGATCATGCTGCAGCAGACGCAGGTAGCGCGGGTGACCGATTTCTACGCGCGCTTCCTGGCCCGCTTCCCCACGCTGGAGGAGCTGGCGCTGGCGGAGCAGCACGAGGTCCACACCTTCTGGCAGGGCCTCGGCTACTACCGGCGGGCCACGAACCTCCACCGCCTGGCGCAGGTCGTGGTGGCGGAGCACGCCGGGCGGCTGCCGAGCGAGCCGGCGCGGCTGCTGGCGCTGCCCGGCGTGGGGCGGTACACGGCGGGCGCGGTGGCCACCTTCGCCTTTGAGCGGGCCACGCCGGCGGTGGACACCAACGTGGGACGGGTGATCCGCCGCGCGTTCCACCCGCGCGCGGCGGGCGCCCGGGGCGAGAAGCGCATCTGGGCCACGGCCCAGGTGCTGCAGCCGCGGGCGGGGCTGCCGGCCTGGACCTTCAACCAGGCCATCATGGAACTCGGCGCGCTGGTCTGCACGGCGCGGGTGGCGCGGTGCGAGGTGTGCCCCGTGCGTTCGGCGTGTGCGACGGGGGTTCGGCGTGGTGGTTCACCGCAGAGGCGCTGAGGCGCGGAGGGCCGCGGAGGATCTGCACGCAAGAAAGCGGGGCTCGTCTCTGGACGAGCCCCGCACGGTATTTGTGGGTGTCGGTTTGGGTTC
>JBGAOL010000382.1:0-4029 GCA_044221825.1 Gemmatimonadales bacterium | reverse complement strand
AAGTGGGTCACGGTGCGCCTGATGAACGAGCCGGTCAAGGCGCTGACCCAGAGCTGGGGCCGCACGAAGACGCGGAGCTACGCCGAGTTCCGGCAGGTGATGGAGCTGCACACCAACAGCTCCAACAACACCATCTTCGCCAGCGCCGACGGCGACATCGCCTACTTCCACGGCAACTTCGTGCCCCGGCGCGACCCGGCGTTCGACTGGACCAAGCCCGTGGACGGCAGCGACCCGCGCACCGAGTGGGGCGAGCTCTGGGGCGTGGAGGAGAGCCCGTTCGTCCACAACCCGGCCAATGGCTGGCTCTACAACACCAACAACAATCCCTACTCCGCCGCCGGCAAGGACAGCCCGCGCCAGGCGGCGTTCCCGAAGTACATGGACACCTACGAGGAGAATCCCCGCGGCATCCACGCCCAGCAGGTGCTCGGCACCCGCAGCGACTGGACGCTCGACGGCCTCCTCGCCGCGGCGTACGACCGGGGCCAGCCCGGCTTTGCGCCCGTGCTCCCCGCCATCATCGCCGCCTACGACCGGCTCCCCGCGCGCGACAGCCTCAAGGCCAAGCTCCGGGAGCCGGTGGATTCGCTCCGCGCCTGGGACACGCGCTGGTCGGTGGGCTCGGTGTCCACGTCGCTCGCCACCTACTGGGGCGAGGCGATCTGGCGCCTGGCGCTGGCACACGCCGAGGACGAGGACCTGAGCATCTACGACCGGATCCTCAAGTCCACCACGCCCGCGGAGAAGCTCGGCGCGCTCTCCCTGGCGGTGGACCGCCTCACCGCCGACTTCGGCACCTGGCGCACCCCCTGGGGCGACATCAACCGCTTCCAGCGCCTGACGGGCGACATCGTGCAGCCCTACAACGACTCGGCGCCGAGCATCCCGGTGGGCTTCCCGTCGGCGCGCTGGGGCTCGCTGGCGTCCTTCGGGGCGCGGACCTGGAACACCAGGAAGCTCTACGGCAACTACGGCAACAGCTTCGTGGCCGTGGTGGAGTTCGGCGACAGCGTCCGGGCGCGCGCCATCACCGCCGGCGGGGCGAGTGGGGATCCCAGGTCGAAGCACTTCAACGACCAGGCGGAGCGGTATGCCGCGGGGGACCTGCGGGAGGTGTACTTCTACCCGAACCAGCTCGAGGGACACGTCGAGCGGGAGTATCACCCGGGGGAGTGATGGGGGGCTCGGCGTTCTGTTCACCGCAGAGGCGCGCAGACGCGGAGGGCCGCAGAGGAACTGCACGTGACAAGCGGGGCTCGTCTCGGGACGGGCTCCGCATTGTTGTTGTGGGTGCCGGTTCGGGGTCGCTGCGGGACTGTCAGAAAATCTGTGTATGAGCCATATCCAAGGAACGGAGGACGGGATATGGCACGGAAGAAACGGCAGCCCGAGGCGCCCGGCCCGCTGGACGCCGCCGCGCTGGACGCGCTGGTGGCGGGGGTGGCGAGCCCCGAAGCGCTGGAGACGGTCTTCCAGCAGCTGAAACGTCAGCTGGTGGAGCGGGTGCTGGCCGGCGAGCTCACGGCCCACCTGGGCTACCCGCCCGGGGGCGAGCGCCCCGCCGACGGCAACGCCCGCAACGGCTCGACGCCGAAGACGGTGCTCACCGACGAGGGGGCGCTCCCGCTCGCCATCCCGCGCGACCGGGCCGGCACCTTCCAGCCCCAGCTGGTGCCGAAGGGGGTGCGCCGGCTGCCGGGCTTCGATGCCAAGGTGCTCTCGCTCTACGCCCGCGGGCTCACCGTGCGGGAGCTGCAGGCCCACCTCGAGGAGTGCTACCAGGTCGAGGTCTCGCCGGCGGTGATCACCGCGGTCACGGACGAGGTGCTGGCCGAGGCCACGGCGTGGCAGCAGCGGCCGCTCGAGGCGGTGTACGTGGCGGTGGCCCTCGACGGGCTCCGGATCAAGGTGCGCACCGAGGGGCTGGTGCGGCAGCAGGTGGTCCACCTCGCGCTCGGCGTGCGGCCGAGCGGGGAGAAGGAGGTCCTGGGCTTCTGGCTCGCCGCCGAGGAGGGGGCCGCCTTCTGGCAGCGGGTGCTGAGCGACCTCCGGGGCCGCGGGGTCGAGGACATCCTGATCGCGCTGGTGGACGGGCTGCGCGGCTTTCCCGAGGCGATCGCGGCGGTCTATCCCGACACGGTGGTGCACCAGTGCGTGGTGCACCTGGTGCGGCAGAGCCTGGCGCAGGTCAACTGGCGCGACCGCAAGGCGGTGGCGAGCGCGCTGCGGGCGGTCTACCAGGCGGCGGGAGAGGCGGCGGCCAAGACGGCGCTGGCCGACTGGGCGACGAGCCGGCTGGGCCAGGCGCACCCCGAGATCACGGCGCTCTGGGAGCGGCACTGGGAGCGGCTGGCCCCGGCCCTCGCGTACCCCCTTGAGGTCCGGCGGCTGCTCTACTCGACGAACGCGATCGAGAGCCTGCACCGCACGCTCCGCAAGAGCCTCAAGGTCCGGGGGCACTTTACCTCGGCCGACGGGGCCGTCAAACTGCTCTACCTGGCCCTGCGCAACGCGGAGGCCCAACTCGGCACCCCGATGCAGTGGGTGGAGACGATGCGCCACGTCCGGCTCCTCTTCGGCGCCCGGGTCCCGGCGTGGCAGTGAACCGGCTCATACACAGAAAATCAGACAATCCCGAGACTGAGGTGGGCGGGGCGTGCTTTGCGGGCCCCCTGGCGGACATTCCCGGATGCCGGGCCCGCGTTTTCTCGGGCTCGGTCGGATGGCTGAAGCGGCACTCGCGTTTTCGGGAATCAGGAATTGGCGTTGTCTCGGCCCAAGGGCGCGTCCTATTAGCCCGCGGCGAGAACTCGGCCCCGGTCACTCGTGCGCCGCGCCCGCGCTACTCCAGCCACTGAGCGGACTCCAGCTCGATCCGCATCAGATCCTTCCCCGGCATCCGGAACTCCTGCGCCACCAGCCATCCCTCCCGCTTGCTCACCCACAGCTGGATGCCGCCGACGTCTTCCACGCCCATCACCAGCTTCCAGCAGTCGAACTCACCCGCCGGCACCCGCTGGGTCTCCTCGCCCACGACGCGCACGTTGAGGTAGCTCCACGACCGCCCTTGGTACGCGATGTTGCTCAGGAGCCCGAAGCTCCCGCTCCAGCCGAGCTCGAGCTTGGCTGTCTGTAGCGTGGCGAGCAGGTAGTGCCATTGAATCTCGCCGCCGGCGGGCGGCTGGATGCCCCGGCCAAGGACGCGGGTGCGCCAGGCGGTGTAGCCGTTGACGGTCTCGCCTACCAGGACTTCGTTGTCGCGGTAGATCTCCTGCAGGTGGCCGTTGGGCATCGAGTGCCAGCGGGCGATGGTCCGGGCGCTGTCGGGGGTGGCCCAGACCGAGTCCCGCCAGGCGAGGCGGTCGCCCGGTCCCCAGCCGCCCGAGAGGAACAGCCAGGCCGGCGCGCCCTGGTAGCTGCTCCGCTCGAAGGCCACGGCCAGGTGCAAGCCTGCGGGCTCGCCCACGACTTCCCCTCGCCGCGTCTCGTAGGTCCAGCGACCGGCCTTGAGCTCCGTGCCCACTGGCCCCCCAACAGGCCGATAGAGTGGTCGACTGGAGAATGGCAGCGCCAGCCCGCCCGGGAGGACGCTCGCCGCCACCGGTGGCGGTGGACCGCCTGGGCGTCCCGCCGGCTCCGCCGGGCGCGCGACGTAGACGGCCGTGGCGAGCCCGGCCGCCAGGCCGCCAGCCAGGATCCAGGTCATGATGCCTCCCCGTGTCGAGGTGCCCACCGGCAGCTCCACGCGGGCGCCACCCGCCCGCGCCGCCAGCGCGCGCGCCAGCAGCGCCGGGTCCGCCCCCGGCGCCAGTCGCGTGGCGGCGAGCGCCTGCAGCCGTCCCTCGATGTCGATGCGATGACTCATAGGTCCCCCAGCGCCGCGCGCAGCCGGGCCAGCGCCCGGTGCAGCCGGACTTCCGAGGTGTTCCGCCGGATGCCGAGCAGCGCGGCGATCTCCTCGTGGGTGTAGCCCTCGATCACCTTGAGCACCACCACCGCCCGGAGGTCGGGCGGCAGCTCGGCGAG
>JBGAOL010000381.1:0-4038 GCA_044221825.1 Gemmatimonadales bacterium | reverse complement strand
CTCCGCCGGCATGCCGCTGGTGGTGGTGCCCGACCTGGTGCCGGTCCCCGCCCCGGTGGCGGCGCGCGCGGTGGCCGTCTTCGCGTCGCTGGACGAGCTGCGCGAGGCGGCCACCCAGAGCTGGCCCGCCGCCCGGGCCGTCCAGGCCTGAGACGTCGTTAGGGCGGGCTGGACGCCGCGCCCGGTTGCCCTCATCTTCGGGAAGCGGCCGCCACGAGGGCGGCCCGGGCCGCCTCCCGCGCCCCGACCCGCATGACGCCCACCCGCATCGAGCTGCTCTATCTCCTGGCCACGCTGAGCTTCCTGCCGGCGTGCCTGCGCGCGGTGCGCACGTGGCCGTGCCTGGACACGGGCGCGCGCCGTTTCGCCGTGTGGCTCGGGCTCGACGTGCTGGTGAGTCTCACCTTCGTGCTGCTGCAGGCGGTGGACCTGCACATCAACGCGCAGCGCTTCGCCGCCTTCGCCATCCCGGTCGAGAAGCTGGTGCTCTTCCTGGCACTCGCGGCCTGGCAGGTGGACGCGCGGATGCGCGGGGTGGTGACGGGGCTCGCCGTGGCCTCGCTCGCCTTCTGGGTGCCGGGGCTCGGCAGCTGGCCCGCCACCGAGAGCCTCGGGGTGGGCCTGGTGACGGTGCAGGCGCTGCTCGTGGTGGCGGTGGCCACCTTCGTGCTGGTGCGGCGCTGGCTCGACGGCACGCCGGCACCGCGGGCGCAGCCCTGGTTCTGGGTGGCGTCCGGGCTGGTGCTCTTCTACGGTCTCTTTGCGCTGGTCCCGCCGCTCACCGGCTACTTCCTCTCGGTGCAGCAGGAACAGCACGCCGAGGTGGTGCTGGCCATCCGGTCGGGGGTGCAGGTGGCATCGGCGGTGTGCTTCTGGCTGGCGTACCGGAACGTACCGCTGCCGGATGGCGCGGGACGGGCGCCGCTGGCGCGGGGTGCGGCGATCGCCTGACAGGATACCGCGCCGAGGAAACGACGAGGCCCCGCGTGCCGACCGGCGCGCGGGGCCTCCTGCGTTCCCGCCCGCCGCGTCAGGGAACGGCGTCGAGGGTGTAGATCTGCTGGAAGCGGTAGCGCACCCGGAAGCTCCCGGTCAGGGCGCGGTGCGCGGTGGTGTCGGGGCTGGTGGCCGCCTGGAAGCTGAAGCGGCCGGTGGCCACGCTGTCGCCCTGGCTCAGCCGGGCCAGGTGGAGGCGGCCGGGGTATTCGTCGCGACTGGTGTACATCAGGAAGGGACGCACCACCGCGGAGGTATCGGGAATCACCTGGTAGACGCCGTTCCCCGCCGTGGTGAAGTGGCCGAGCGCCACGTCGCCGAGACGCGGGAAGGGCACGGAGATGACGAGCGTCTCCTGCCGGAGGCCCTCGAACTTCCCCGCGATGATGGTCAGGTAGCCGCTGTCCGGCGAGGTGCCGTACATGATGCCGGTGACGGTGTCCGGCACCCAGGCCTGGCCGTCGAGGGTGGCGTCGAGGAAGGACGTGCCCTCGAGACTCGGGCCGCCGGGGGCGTCGTCGCCGCAGGCGAGGGTGGCGGTGAGCGCGGCGGCGAGGACGGCGGTGCGGAGCTGCATGGGACCCTGCACGGTCGGGGGACGCGACGCATCCGGAGAGGGACGCGACGCCTGCCCGGAAGGTAGGCGTCCGGCGCCGGCACGCCATGCCCGTTCCGTCATGGAACTGACGGGCGGTCCGGGTCAGCCCGCGAGCAGCCGCCGGATCCAGGGCAGGAGGATGAGCAGCGCCAGGATGATCGCGGCGAGCGCGGTGCCGAGGATCCAGCGCCACGCGCGGCCGTTCTCCTCGGGCGCGTAGTACACCCAGTCGGGCTGCACCAGCGGGTCGGGGAGCTGGTCGCGGGAGCGGACCTCGTCCACGCGCCAGTCGGGGAGCACGCCGGCCGGGGCCAAGAGCGCGAACTTCGGGTCGGCCCGGATGGAGGCGAGGGCGGCCTGGACGGCGGCCTCACGATCGTCCGCGGCCACGAGGCGGGTGACGAAGGCGCCGGCGATGCGCTCGCCGGTCCCGGTGGTGACGGGCGCCTTCGGGGTGACCTGGATGGTGACGACGAATGCCGGCATGATTGCGCCTCCGGTGCCGGGGGTGGACGCCTCAGGGGGTGCCGCGGGGGCGACGGGCGGCGCTCATGCCTCGAGCGCCAGGGCCGTGGCCAGGTGCTGCGCGTGCTCCTCCGCCGAGACGATCACGGCGGCCCGCGCGGCCACGGGCCAGAGCACGATGCGGACGCCGTCGCGGCCGAGGCCGGGGAGCCAGCGCTCGCGCCACTCGTCGAGCGGGATGGCGGCGGGGGCGCAGTCGGCCCAGTCGCCGCGGGCGCTGGCGGCGGCCTCCGCGTCGCTCGGCCAGACGGGGAGGCCGGGGGTGCCGCGTTCCTCCATCATGACCCAGCCGTCGGCGTTGCGGAGGCTCCAGAGCGTGCGGCTGTGGCGGAGCTGCTCCAGCAGCCGGGCGGCGCGGGCGGCCGGGTCGCGCGGGGCGGCGGGGGCCTGCCCCGTCGGCTCCATGCTCATCCCTGCCGCTCCTCGAGGTAGCCGGGGCCGTTGGTGACGTAGAGCGCCAGCGCCGCGACGGTGACGGTGGCCGGGTAGTAGGAGCCGGTGAGCAGCGTGCCCACGGCGCCGATCATGCCGCCGCCCTCCCACAGCACCCACATGATGAGCGCCTTGCTGAAGGTGGCCTGGTCCTGCCAGTAGGTGTCCACCCCCTGCTCCGTCGGCTTCACGGGGACGTTCCCGCGGGCCCAGAAGAAGCCGCCGAGCACGGGGCCCATCGCCACGACGGCCATGACGGTGGCGATGAGCGTGGTGTCGTCACCGGGCGGGAGCAGCGGGGCGGTGCCGAGCAGGAAGAGCACGCCGAAGATCACGCAGGTGCTGAGGAGCCCGCCGAGGAGGGCGAAGTAGAGGATGCGGATGGTGCTGCGGGTGGGCTGCTGCGCGGTGGTGCCCATGCGGCTCCGGGAGAGGACGGACGACGTGTGAGCCAGCCAGCGTTCCCCGGACGATGCAGCGACGGGCGTCACGGCGCAACCGCCGGGACGCGACCGGCCGCTCCTTCGGTTAGCGGGACACCGGCGCGCGGAAGCGGCGGGACTGGGCTTCGTAGGCGTGGGCCAGCGCCAGCACGCGGGCGTCGTCGCCGGGGAGGCCGACGACGGACAGGTTCATGCCGGGCATGCCGTCGGCGCCGTAGCCGGCGGGGACCGAGACCTCGGGGAGGCCGAGCCAGTTGCCGTAGCCGAGGGTGGTGCGGACGTCGGGCCAGTCGGCGTCGGCGCGGGGGGCGGTGAAGGGCATGGTGGGGTAGATCATGGCCACGATGCCCTGGCGGCGCATGGCGGCCGAGAGCATGGCGATCACCTCGGCGCGGGAGCGGGCGAAGGAGCGGCCGGCCGGGTCGCCGGTGAGCGAGGTGCCGAGGAGCGGCTCGCATTCCTCCCAGGTGGCGGGGAGGACGTCGTAGAAGCTCCGGTAGGCGGCGTAGCCGAGGCGCGCGGCGGCGCGGGGGTCGGTGCTGCGGCCGGTGAAGTAGCTGAGCAGTGCCGCGGCGGTGACGCCGGGGGAGCGGGAGTCGGGGCGCACGTCGCCCCGGGCGCGGGCCAGGTCGGCGAAGTGGTCGCGGTAGTTCCACAGCGTCACCGGCGGGTCGAAGGTCACCACCTCGGCGCCCGCCAGCTTCACGTCGCCCACGGCGCGGTCCCAGAGGGCCACGGCCTCATCGGTCATGCTGCCGCGGGGGACGTGCCAGTCCACGTGGCCCACGCGGACGCCCTTGAGCGCGTCGTCCTTGAGGGCTGCGAGGCGCTCGCCGTGCCAGGTGCCGGTGAGGGCGAGCGGGTCGGAGGCGTCGGCGCCGGCCTGGGCGGCGAGGAGGAGCGCCGCGTCGGCCACGGTGCGGGCCAGGGGGCCGTGGGTGTCGAGGTAGGGCCAGGTGGGGATGACGCCGGTGCGCGGCACCAAGCCGAAGGTCGGCTTCATGCCGACGACGCCGGTGAACTGCGCGGGGATGCGGTTGGAGC
>JBGAOL010000380.1:0-4055 GCA_044221825.1 Gemmatimonadales bacterium | reverse complement strand
TGATGCACTACCTGCTGTTCTACGACGTGGTGCCCGATTACGTGGAACGCAGGGCCCCCCTGCGGAGTGCGCACCTGGCCCTGGGCCGCGAGGCGCTCGCGCGCGGCGAGCTGGTCCTCGGCGGCGCCCTCGCCAACCCGGCCGACGCCGCCATCCTCCTCTTCAAGGGCGACTCCCCGGCAGTGGCCGAACGCTTCGCCGAGGCCGATCCGTATGTGAAGGAGGGTCTGGTCCGCCGCTGGTGGGTTCGCGAATGGACGACCGTCATCGGGGCGCTGGCCGAGGTGCGGCTGCCGCCCGGCGGCTGAGCGTCCGCCGCTTGCGCGGGGCGCCGGGCGGCCGTTAGTTGATGATCATGCCTCCATCCACCCGATTCATGGCCGCGTCGTTGGCGGCCATGCTGGCCGTCGCGCCGGCGGCGGCACAGGCGCCCGCGCGCTACCTGCCCAGCAGTGACACGCTCCGCTACCTCTCCACCAACGACCAGTTCCTCTATTTCGTGAACCGCGGGGATACCGCCGGGTCACCGGTTACGCTCCGGACCCGTGAGCTCCGCGTGGCCCGCGCCGCAGGCGACGGCCTCGAGCTGTGGGTCCGCCTCGAGGGCCTCGACGACCCGCCCTTCACGTCCGAGGACACCTTCACCCTGGAACCGACTGGCCGGGTGGTGGCCGTCAACGGGGCGCCGGTGGAGAACCTGGCCGCGACCCGCGTGGACCTGGTGCCGCGGTTGCCGGCGGGCCGCGCGCTGGTGCCGGGGCTGGCCTGGGCCGACACGCTCCGCGCCGGCGGTGCCGCGGCCTACGGCCTCACCTTCTACCGCGCCACCCGGACCTACACGGTGGCCCGCCTGGTGGACACGCTGGGGACCACCCTCGCGCTCATCACGGGCACCGGGGAACTGGAGCTCCGCCACGGCGGCTGGTCCAACGCCGCCCAGACCCAGAGCTGGTACCAGCAGGTGATGGGGCCCGTGGCCGATACGGCATGGTTCGACGTGCGGCGCGGCCAGCTCCACGCCAGGACCACCGTCATGAACCTGGCGGGGCAGGGCGGGATGGCGCGCGGCCTCCGGCTCACGGGCGGGCTCCGCGCCGCCGTGCACCTGGTGCGCGAGTCGCCCGGCCAGTGACGGTCGAGCTCCGGCTCGGTGGCGTGACCCTCGGCCGGGCCCGCCTCGACCCGCCCGATCCCCGCACCGGCAGCCGCGCCGGCGCGCTGTCGCCCCCCGACGCCTACGACCTCAACTGCCCCATCTCCCGCCTCTTCGCGGCCGCGGCGGCGCTCGAGCCCCCGGCCGCCCGTGCGGCCGCGCTCGAGCGCGCCACCCGGGCGCGCGCCGCGCTCAAGCTCAACCTCGTGACCGAGGATGGCCGGCCCCTCGCCGCGGGCGTCATCCACGTGCACGACCGCCACGCCTCCCGCGAGCTGGTGCTCGAGGTGCACGGCCTTCCCGCCGACTGACCGGAGTCCCATGCGTTATCGCCGCATGCCCATCGAGGTCGAGTCCCCCGAGGAAGTGGGCTACGGCACGATCCGCTGCAACCTGGCCGAGAGTTCCATCCGCGACCGGCGCCTCGGTGACCTGGCGCTCGAGGTGGACCTCGCCGCCTGCGTGCTCCAGTACGGCGACCACCGTGGCCAGCCCGCCTTTCGTGCGGCGCTCGCGGCCGAAGCGGGGTGCCGGCCGGAGGACGTGCTCCTGACGGCCGGCGCGGCCGGCGCCCTCTTCATCGTGCACACCACCCTGCTTGGCCCGGGCGATCACCTCGTGGTGCTCCGCCCCAACTACGCCACCAACCTCGAGACGCCGCGCGCCATCGGCTGCGAGGTGAGCCACCTCGACCTCGCCTTCGAGCGTGGCTGGCGCTACACCGCCGAGGACATCGCGGCCCTGCTCCGGCCCAACACCCGGCTCGTGAGCCTCACCACGCCGCACAATCCCACCGGCATGGTGCTCCCCCAGGCGGAGCTGGCCCGCATCGCGGAACTCTGCGCCCGCCACGGCTGCCGCCTGCTCGTGGACGAGACCTACCGCGACCTGAGCTTCGCCGGCGCGCCGCCCCTGGCCACCCACCTCGGGGCTCACGTGCTCAGCGTCGCCTCCCTCTCCAAGGCGTACGGGCTGCCGGGCCTCCGGCTTGGGTGGCTCCTCACGCGGGACGCAACGCTGGCCACCACCTTCCTGGCGGCCAAGGAACAGGTGATGATCGGCGGCCCCGTCCTCGACGAGGAGATTGGCTGGCAGGTGTACCGCCGGCGCGCGGACCTGCTGCCGGGGATCGTGGCGGGGGCCCGGCGCGGGCTCGCCACCGTCGCCGCGTGGATCGCGGGCGAACCGGCGATGGAGTGGGTGGCGCCGGAGGGTGGGGTGGTCTGTTTCCCGCGCATCCGGGCCGGGGCCGGGGTGGACGTGGAAGGATTCCATCGCACGCTCATGGGGGAGTACGCTACCTTCGTGGGGCCGGGGCACTGGTTCGAGCAGGACCGCCGCCACATGCGCCTCGGCTTCGGCTGGCCCACGGAAGTGGAGCTGGCGGAAGGCCTCGCCAACGTGAGCCGCGCCCTCGCCGCGGCCCGGGGCCGCGCCTGATCCCGGAGGGAATCCCCATGGCCAAGACCCTCGACGACCTGCTGGCGAAGGATGCCGTCATCGAGACCATCACCCGGCTCTTCGTGGGCACCGACACGCGGAACTGGGAGATGGTCCGCGCCGCCCTGGCCCCGCGCCTGCACGTGGACATGACGAGCCTCACCGGCGGCGAACCCGCCGAGATGACCGGCGCCGAGCTGGCCGCGGCCTGGGAGGAGGGGCTCCGGCCCATCCAGGCGGTCCACCACCAGGCCGGCAACTTCCTGGTGAGTGTCCACGGCGACGGCGCCAGCGTGGTCTGCTACGGTACCGCCACCCACTACCGGCCCACCCGGAGCGGCCGCAACGTGCGCACCTTCGTGGGCAGCTATGACTTCGCGCTGGTTCGCCTGGAGGGGAACTGGCGCATCAGCAGCTTCCGCTTCAACCTCAAGTACCTCGATGGCAACCTGACGCTCGAACAGGAGCCCTGACGTGCCTCCCCAGCATTTCGACGCCATCGTGGTGGGCTCCGGCATCTCGGGCGGGTGGGCGGCCAAGGAGCTGACGGAGCTCGGCCTCTCCGTGCTCCTGCTCGAGCGCGGCAAGCACGTGGAGCACGTGAAGGACTACGTCAACGCCACCAAGGGCCCCTGGGAGTACCCGCACCGCGGCGGCCGCACCCAGGCCATGGAGCACGACTACCCGGTCCTCAAGCGCGACTACCCGCTCAACGAGAAGAACCTCGACTGGTGGGCGTCCGACAAGGACGCGCCGTACACGGAGGTGAAGCGCTTCGACTGGTACCGCGGCTACCAGTTGGGCGGCCGCTCGCTCCTGTGGGGCCGCCAGAGCTATCGCTGGAGCGAGTTCGACTTCGAGGCCAACGCCCGCGACGGCGTCGGCACCGACTGGCCCATCCGCTACGCCGACCTCGCGCCCTGGTACGATCACGTGGAACGGCACGCCGGCATCGCCGGCTCGCGCGAGGGGCTGGCGCAGCTCCCCGACGGCGAGTTCCAGCCGGCCATGCCGCTCAACTGCGGGGAGGTGGTCGTCGCGGACCGCCTGCGGCAGCAGTTCGGCGGCGTGCGGCGGATCATCCCGGGCCGCACCGCCAACCTCACAGCCCCGCGGCCCGGGCGCACGCCCTGCCTCTACCGGAACGCCTGCTGGCTCGGGTGCCCCTTCGGCGCCTACTTCAGCACCCAGGCCTCGACGCTGCCCGCGGCGCTCGCCACCGGCCGCCTGACCCTGCGCACGTTCGCCCTCGTCACCGAAGTCACCTATGACCGGGACACCCGGCGGGCCACCGGGGTCCGCGTGCAGGACGCCGTGAGCGGGGCCACCACCGAGTACACGTCGCGCCTGGTCTTCCTCTGCGCGTCCACCCTCAACACCACCTGGCTCCTGCTCCGCTCGGCCACCGACCTGTGGCCCGGCGGGCTGGGCTCCAGCTCGGGCCAGCTCGGGCGGAACCTCA
>JBGAOL010000379.1:0-4111 GCA_044221825.1 Gemmatimonadales bacterium | reverse complement strand
CGCAAGGCGATGCCGCGCACGGTGCGCACGAGCACTCGGCGGCCGCCCCCGGCGCCGGGGTGCCGCTGTACGATGATCTTGGCACGCTCCACTACCCGGTTCGCGCCGCGTCGCCATCGGCACAGGCGTATTTCGACCAGGGGCTGCGGCTCTACTGGGCCTTCAACCACGAGGAGGCGTTCCGCGCCTTCGCCGAGGCGGAGCGGCTGGACCCGGCGTGCGCGTTATGCGTGGCGGGTCAGGCGCTGGCGCTCGGGCCCAACATCAATGCGCCGATGGACTCGGCCACCGGGGTTCGCGCCGGCGGGATTGCTGCGCGGGCCGAGCGGCTGGCCGAGGGTGGGGATGCGCGGGAGCGGGGGATCGTGGCGGCGCTGGTGGCGCGCTACGCCCGCGGCGCGGCGCGCGCCACCGCCGACAGCGCGTGGGCGGAGGCCATCGGCCAGCTGGCGGATGAGTATCCAGCCGACCTCGAGCTGCAGGCGCTGCACGCCGAGGCGCTGATGGATCTCTCGCCGTGGCATTACTGGGAGAAGAATGGCGCCGCCCGGCCGGCGACGCCGGTGATCCTGGGGCGCCTCGAGCGCGCCATCGCGAAGAATCCGAACCATCCGGGCGCCTGCCACCTCTACATCCATGCGGTGGAGGCCAAGGACCCGGCGGCGGCGGTGCCGTGCGCGGAGCGGCTGGCGGCGCTGATGCCGGGCGCGGGGCACCTGGTGCACATGCCGGGGCACATCTACATCCGGGTGGGCCGCTATCGCGATGCCATCGAGGCCAACCGGCATGCGGTGCACGCCGACCAGCACCTCTTCGAGGGGCCGGCGGGGCAGGCGAAGGGGCTGTACGCGCTGGCGTATTACCCGCACAACTGGCACTTCATGAGCTTCGCGGCCAGCATGGCGGGCCAGTCGAAGCTGGCGCTCGAGGCGGCTCGGCAGGTGGCCGCGAGCGTGGGCTACGAGGTGGCGCGGCAGCAGCCGTGGGTGGAGGGCGTGACGCCGATCGTCTGGTGGACCATGGTGACGTTCGGGCAGTACGACGCCATCCTGGCCGAGCCGCTCCCGCCGGCCGACCTGCGCTACACCTGGGGCATGGCGCAGTACGCCCGCGGGGTGGCGCTGGCGGCGGCGCACCGCTGGAGCGAGGCGCTGGCCGCCGGCGACTCGGTGAGCGCCGTGGCCGCCGCCATGCCCGACGGCGACAACCGGGTGGCCATGCGGATCGCGGCCCGGATGGTGCTGGGCGAGGTGGCGCTCCGGCAGGGGAAGCCGCGGGAGGCCGCGCGGCTCTTCCGTGAGGCGATGTTCCTCGAGGACGGCCTGGGCTACATGGAGCCGCCCACCTGGTACTTCCCGGTGCGGCACTCGCTCGGGAAGGCGCTGCTCCTGATCAACCAGCCGGCGGAGGCGGAGCGGGTGTACCGGCAGGACCTGGCGCGGTTCCCGGAGAACGGCTGGTCGCTCAAGGGGCTGGAGCTGGCGCTCCGGGCGCAGGGCAAGAAGGCGGAGGCGGAGCAGGTGGCCGCGCGCTTCCAGGCGGCGTGGCAGGGGGCGGACGTGGTGCTGACGTCGAGCCGGTTCTAGCGGAGCGAAGGGTGGGAAGCAGAACGGGCGCCGGTGCGGGGGTGGCCGTCGTCATCTGGGAACGGCAGGGTCAGAAGATGGCGGCCACGAACTCGAGCCGGGGACCGAAGGTGGTGGTCCCGGGGAGCGGGGTCACCGTGGCGTAGACCGTGTCGGGGCGGTTGTCGGCCCCGAGGGTCCAGCCGCCGAGGCGGGCGCGGCCCTGGGCGTCGGTGACCTGCACCGCGCCCGTGAGCGAGGCGTCGCTCGAGGGCGCCAGTGCGAAGGTGACGGTGACGCCCGGCACCGGGCGCTCGAGCGGGGTCTGCACCCGGACCACCGGGAGCTCGTCGTTGGGCACCACCGAGCCGGCGGGGAGCTCGAAGCGGCCCACCGAGCCCGGCCGGGTCCAGAGGCGGATGTCCACGGCGCCGAAGGGGCTGAAGCTCTTGGTGCTGCCGGCGATGCAGCAGGAGCCGAGGGCCGTGGCGTAGGCCGGCGTGGGGAGGACCATGTCGGTCATCCAGTGCCAGCCGCTGGAAGCGTAGCCCTTGAGGCCCGGGTAGAACGGGGCCGCGCCCAGGAGCGTGGTGCAGTCGAGGAACGGCGCCGTCACGAGCGGGAGGATGACCGCCTGCGCGCCGACGTTGTGCGCCACGCGGAGGTTGGCATAGTCGGCCGGGTTGAAGAGGTCGGCCTGACAGACGCCCACCGTGAGGTCCTGGGAGAAAGTCGAGGGGGGGAAAGCCTCGAACTCGTAGAAGGCCGGGTACTGGTCGAGCGGCGTGAGCAGCGGGGCCGGCGCGTCGGGCAGCCGGCGGATCCGGATCAGGGTCAGGTCCGGGGCCGACCCGCCGGGCACCTGCACGCCCGCATAGAGGGTGGCGGTGACGATGGTCGTGGTCGGCGACCCGGGGCCCACGACGCCCGCGGCCTCATCCGGGGAGAAGGTCAGGTTGGGCTGCGCCATGCCCGTGAAGCAGAACAGCCCGTTGACGAAGGCACGGAGGTTGGCCTGGGTGCCGGTGGACTGGCCACCCGTCAGGAGGCTCGCGTCGTAGTCGGCCAGGAGGGCGCGGGTGGTGAGGAGGGCCAGTTCCCGGGCGCCGGCCACCTTGTTGGTGGTCATCCGGGTCCGGAGCGTGTTCAGCGTGGTCTGCAACTGCGCCTGCTTGGTGGCCGAGCTGTACAGCAGCGGCACCATGGCGCGGAGCTGGTCGATGGTGGGGCAGGGCGCCGGGGGCGCCACGTCGAACGCGTGCGGGACGATCGGCGACTCCGTCTGGGTGGCGGTGTCGGAGCAGGCGGCGAGCACGACCAGGCTGGCGCTGGCAGCGGCAAGGAGACGGCGCACGGGGACCCTCGAGGGAGGACGGGAGCAGCCCCGGCCGGGCTGGGCGGGGCTAACGGGACCAAGACTACTGCAGGAATCGGACTCGGCGATGGCCCGTTGCCGGGCTGTGACGCCGGTGCTCAAGTGCTTGTACGGCAATGCCTTGGAACGTAACCGCTGGCCCGGGTCGGCCCTGCCTGACGCCGCGGTGCGGCGGTGCCGCCACATGTCCTGTTGGGGTGAGCCCCCGACAGGCGGCCCCGAGGGGCAGCCCGCCCGGTCAGCGCGCCGGGGGAACCACCGCCAGGTAGCGGGGGTCGGTGAGGATCCCCTGGTACCACCAGATGGGATCCTTCTGGAGCAGCGGCAGCTTGCCGGGGTTGGTGGTCAGGTACTGCTTGAGGCTCCGCATGGCCTCGGTCGTGTCCCCGGCGAGCAGCCAGGCGTACGAGGCGTTGAGCATGAGGTCGTTGGAGGAGTCGACCTCCGGATCGGGGCGCACGGCTCGGAGGATCCGCTGGGCCGAGTCCCCGAGACCCGCCCGCGCCAGGGCGCCGGCCACGAGGACGCGGGTGATGAGCTGCTCGTAGCGCTGGTCCACCGGATCGCGGGCCAGCGCCACGGTGGAGTCGGCCAGGGCCCAGGCCACGGCCGGCTCCGGCCGCACCACCAGCTTGGTGCTGAGGAGCTGGAGGCGGCAGTGGAGGAAGCGGTAGTCGTCGGGGAAGCGGCGCCGGCCCTCACTGCACCAGCGATCGGCGTTGACGGCCTGGTTGAGGTCGTAGAACCCGTTCACCAGCCGCAGCATCACGACGTCGGCGTTGCCGAGGTAGGCGTCGAGCTCGAGCGCCTTCTGGGCGGCGTTGACGACGTCCACGCCCTCCTTGTCGTCGGCGTTGGCGTAGAGGTGGGAGAGCGTCGCGTACGCCGAGGCGGCCTGGGGGTTGAGCTGCACCGCCTTCTCGAGGTCGGCGCGGGCGCTGGCGAAGATGGCCTTGCGGCGGTTCTCGTCGGCCTCGAGCGGGACGAGCCAGCGCCAGTAGTTGAGGGTGCCCCGGAGCTCGAGGGCGGCGCTGCTGTTGCGGTCGAGGGCGAGGGCGCGGTCGGTGTGGGCCAGCCCCGAGTCGACCGCCAGGTTGGCGCGCCCCGGATCGCCGACGTCGCGGCGCGAGCGCCAGAAATCGAGCTGGCCCAGGAGCACCACGGGATCCAC
>JBGAOL010000378.1:0-4078 GCA_044221825.1 Gemmatimonadales bacterium | reverse complement strand
GGTGGCGGAGCGGGTGGGCCGCGCGCTCACGCCCGAGGCACCGACGCACTGGACCATCCGGCAGCGGAGCCTGTCGCTGGCGCGGCCCCTCCTCTTCGGCATCCTCAACGTCACCCCCGATTCCTTCTCCGACGGTGGGAAATTCCTCTCGCCGGACGCGGCCCTCGCCCAGGCCGACCGGCTGCTCGCCGAGGGGGCGGACGTGCTGGACGTGGGCGGCGAGTCGACGCGGCCGGGGAGCGAGCCGGTGCCGGAGGCGGAGGAACTGGCCCGCGTCCTTCCCATCGTGGAGGCGCTGGTCCGGCGCCATCCCGGCGTTCCGGTGTCGGTAGACACGGTGAAGGCGGGCGTGGCGCGGAGCGTCACCGCGGCCGGCGCCGCCATCATCAACGACGTGAGCGGCGGGCGGCTCGACCCGGCGATGCACCGCACCGTGGCGGAGGCGGGCGCGGGCTTTGTGCTCATGCACTCGCGGGGCACCGTCAGCACCATGGCCCGGCTCGACCACGCGGAGTATGCGCCGGACGTGGTGGTGGGGGTGCGGGAGGAGTTGCGGGCGCTATACGAGCAGGCGCTCGCCGCGGGGATGACGCCGGACCAGGTGGTGCTCGATCCCGGCTTCGGCTTTGCCAAGACGGGGGAGCAGAACCTGCTGCTCCTCGACCAGCTGGGCACGCTGCTGACCCTCGGGCGGGCACTCCTCGTGGGACCGTCACGCAAGCGGTTCCTCGGGAGCGTCACCGGCCGGGAAGTGGCGGACCGGGACGCCGCCACGGCGGCGGCCTGCGTGGTGGCGTACGAGCGCGGGGCCCGGCTCTTCCGCGTGCACCACGTGGGGATGGCCCGGGATGCGCTGGCGGTGGCGCACGCGGTGCGGGGCGGCAGCTAGCCGCGTCCCGGCGTCGGTACCGGGGATCATGACAGGGCGGGCCCCCGGGGGTCCGCCCTTCTGCTTCCGAGATTAGGTTTGTCCGCCATGTCCAGCCACCGCCCGTCCTACGGCATCGCGGCCATCGCCGCGCTGACCGTCCTCTTCGGTTACGTCCTGACGCTCGCCCCCTCGGTCACCTTCTGGGATGCGGGCGAGTTCATCGCCGCCACCAAGATCCTCGGCGTTCCGCACCCGCCGGGGACGCCGCTGTTCGTGGCCATCGCGCACGTGTGGGCGGCGCTGGTGCCGCTGGCCGAGTATGCCCAGCGGCTCAACCTGCTCTCGGCGGTGGCCGGGGCGGTGGGGGCGGGGTTCTGGTTCCTGGTGGCGGAGGAATCGCTGGCGGGCGCCACGGCGGGGATGCCGGCGGGTGACGGGCGCGTGGTGCGGCTGGTCGGCGGGTTCGCGGCGGCGGTGTGTGCGGCGTTCACCTTCACGCAGTGGCAGAATTCCAACGAGACCGAGGTCTACAGCTTTGCCGTGTTCACCATCGCGGCGATCTGCTGGACCTGCCTGCGGTGGCGCGCGGTGCGGGGCACGGCGCGGGCGCCGCATCTGCTGCTCCTCATCATCTACCTGGCGGGCATGTCCATCGGCAACCACCTGCTGGCGCTGCTGGCGGGGCCGGCGGTGATTGCCTTCCTCTTCGTGGTGGTCTGGGGCGACCCGGAGACGACGGCGGAGCAGCGCGCCGCGGAACTGTCGCAGGTGGCGGTGATGGCGGGGACGTGGGCGCTCCTGATCGGGAGCGGGCTCGGCAGCACCACGCTGGTGGTGCTGGGCGGGCTCTGCTACGTGGCGGCCATGGTGTTTGCGTTCACGCAGGGGAACGGCGGCTTCGGCATCGCGGCGCTGCTCCTCGCGGCCGTGGGCGTGACGAGCTACCTGATCCTCTACCTCCGGGCCGGCCACGCGCCGATGATCAACGAAGCCCAGCCCGACAACTGGGACGCGCTCCTGGCCGTGATCCGGCGCGAGCAGTACCCGGTGCGCACCCCGCTCGACAACCCCACCCAGTTCCACGGCCCCGAGAACACCGGCCGGAGCCTCACCATCCTGGGGCTGCAGCTGCTCAACTACCTGCAGTACTTCGTGTGGCAGTGGGGGAACAGCCTCCGCTCGCAGGCGGCGCAGGTGGTGACGGCGGTGGTCTTCTTTTCCCTCGGGTTCACCGGGTTCCTGCACCAGCGCCGCAGTGACCGCGGGGCGTGGTGGCTGCTGTTCGTCCTGTGGCTCACCACGGGCCTCGGGCTCGTGGCGTACATGAACTTCAAGCCGGGCTTCAGCCTGGGCTACGACAAGTTCCCCACGCCCTCGGACCACGAGGTGCGGGAGCGCGACTACTTCTTCGTGGTGAGCTTCGTGACGTGGGGCGTGTGGGCCGGCATCGGGCTGGCGCGGGCGCTGCAGGGGCTGGTGCAGGGGGTCCGCTGGCCGGCCATGGCCGCGGCGCTGCCCGTGGGCCTGGTGGCCCTGGTCCCGTTCGCGGCCAACTTCGAGACCGCCACGCGCAAGCACGGGCCCGATGCCACGCTCGCGGCGGACTTTGCCTACGACCTGCTCAACTCGGTCCCGCCGTACTCCATCCTGTTCACCTACGGCGACAACGACACCTTCCCGCTGTGGTGGGCGCAGGAGGTGCAGGGGATCCGGCAGGACGTGCTGGTGGTCTGCCTGGCGCTGGCGGAGACCGACTGGTACAAGCGGCAGCTCCGGGACTGGCCGGTGCGGGACTTCAATGAGGCGCAGGCCCCGGCCGTCTGGCAGGGCCTCAACACGGTGAAACCGAGCGGGCCGGCCCACAGCCTGACGGACGAGCAGATCGCCACCATGGAGCCGGTGATGCTGCCGCAGGACGTGGCGCTCCAGATCGGCCCCATCCGGCACGTGCTGGCCAAGGGTACGCCGCTCTACAGCCGGGACTTCGTGGTGCTCCGCCTGCTGCAGGACAACCTCGGGAAGCGCCCCATCGCCTGGTCCCTGACCACTGGCGGCGAGTACTACGGCCTGGAGCCGTTCCTGGTGCAGCGGGGCCTGGTGATGGCGCTGCAGGGCACGCCGGTGGACACCACCCAGCCCGGGATCGACACCCACCGGCTGCTTGGCGTGGCGCTGGACGTCCCGGCCACCGAGCGCCTGATGAACGAGACCTACCGGTACGCCCGCCTCGAGGGCCGGGCCAGCCACGAACTGGAGCCTACGGCGGCGGGAGTCTCCAACAACCTGGCCCTGCCGCTGGCCCAGCTGGCCTACGCGTACGACAATCTGGGCCAGCGCGAGAAGGCGGTGGCGACCCTGACCCGGGCGGCCAACCTGGGCACCAACCCGGCCATGAAGCGGGCGCTCGACGTCATGGTGTCCACCCCGGCGGACGCCCCGATCGCCCCGAGCCCCCGGCGCTGAGGGCCGGCCGCTGACCCGGCCCTACACATAACCGCATCGCACGCCTACTTTTACCCGCCATGTCCTACCCGGATCTGGCGGGCCGGCTGGCGGACGTCCGGGAGCAGATCGCGACACGGCAGCGCTCGGCCGGATGGACGCACCCCGTGACCATCGTCGCCGTGACCAAGACGCATCCCGCGGAGGCCGTGCGCGCCGCGGCGGCGGCGGGCCTCACGGCCGTGGGGGAGAACCGGGTGCAGGAGGCGCGGGCCAAGCAGGTCGAGTGCCCGGACGTGCCGGTGGAGTGGCACCTGATCGGGACGCTGCAGCGCAACAAGGCGAAGCTCGCGGTGAATCGCTTCGCGTTGATTCATTCCGTGGATAGCCTGGGGCTGGCGCAGGACCTGGACCGGCGCGCGGCGCCGGGCAGCGTGCAGCCCATCCTGCTGCAGGTCAACTGCTCGGGGGAACCGCAGAAGGGCGGCGTGGAACCGGCGGAGCTGCCGGCGCTGCTCCAGGCGGTGGCGGGGCTGCCGCGGCTGGCGGTGCGGGGCCTCATGACCATGGCGGAACTCACGGACGACGAGGCCGTGCAGCGTGCCGCCTTCCGGATGCTGCGCCAGTTGCGGGACGAAGCCGAGGCGCGTGGCCAGGCGCTGCCGGAGCTCTCGATGGGAATGTCGGGCGATTACCAGGTGGCCGTCGAGGAAGGCGCCACCATGGTCCGGTTGGGAACCCTGCTGTTCGGAGAGCGACCCCGAT
>JBGAOL010000377.1:0-4092 GCA_044221825.1 Gemmatimonadales bacterium | reverse complement strand
GCTCTCGGCGGCGGAATGGCCCGCGACCGGGGCGCCGGTGGCCCTCGGGGATTGGGTGCTGGTGGGCAGCTCCGACGGCGCGCTCCGCGCCTTCACCGGCACCGGGCAGGAGGCCTGGCGCATCCCCCTTGGCCGCCCCTTCGAGCTTCCCCCGATCCCCCTGCCCGGCGGCGACTTCCTCGCCCTCGGCGGCCGGGGCGACCTCACCCGGATCACGCCGTGACGCCGTTCGCCCGCCCCCGCTCCCGTTGCATCGCGGCCGTGCTGGTGGCGCTACTCACGCTGGCCGGACCGCTCGCTGCGCAGGACTCGCTGCTCGCGGTGCGGCGGGGCTCGCCGTTCCTGGTGAAGTACGGCAAGTGGGTGACGCTGGCCGCCGCGATCGGGATGGGGCTCCAGGCGCAGTCGGCGCACGAGGAGGCCGACCGGGCCTACCGGCGGCTGGAGCGGTATTGCCTGGACGACGACACCCGCTGCGACCTCGGCCCGAACGGCAAGTACCTGGATCCGGTGACCGAGGGCCATTACCGGGCGGCCACCCGCTCCGACCGGCGCGCCCGTCACTGGCTCGTCGGCGGCGAGGTGTCGCTGCTGGCGACGGCCGGGATGTTCGTGTGGGAGCTGGCGCGGCCGCGGCAACGACCCGACAACATCCCCTTCGAGCCCGAGATGCGGTGGGACGGGCGGCGGGCCCGCTTCGGCGTGTCCGTCAACTTCTAGGAAGCCCGGGGACCTCAGCCCGTCCGGAAGAGCTCCACCGCACGCGGGTAGCGCCCGAGCGCCCGCTCCTTGAGCGGGAGGTGGCGTGGCCGCACCAGCATGGGATCCTCGGCCAGGAGCGCGGCGGCCACGGTGCGGGCCTGCTCCAGGATGGCGGTGTCGTCGGGGAGCCGCGCCAGGCGGAGCTCGAAGTCGCCCGCCTGCCGCTCGCCGATCAGGTCGCCCATCTTCCGTTCCTCGAGGTCCAGCTCCGCGATCTTGAAGCCATCCTCGGTGGCCGCGAACGCCTTGAGCCGGGCCGGCACCGGGTCCCCCGCCATCAGCACGCAGAAACTCTCCCCCGCCCCGCGCCCGATGCGGCCCCGCAGCTGGTGCAGCTGCGCCAGCCCGAAGCGCTCCGGGTGCTCGATCATCATCACCGTGGCATTCGGTACGTCGATGCCCACCTCGATGACGGTGGTGGCCACGAGGACGTGGATGTCACCCGCGCGGAACTGGCGCATCCGCTCGTCGCGCTCCGCCGGCTTCAGGCGGCCGTGCACCAGGCCCACGGTGAGGTCGGGCCAGCGGGCCTGCAGCTGGTCGGCCATGGTGGTGGCGGCGCGGAGGTCGGCGCGCTCCGATTCCTCGATGACCGGGAGCACCACGTAGGCCTGCCGGCCGGCGGCGCACTGCTCGTGCACGAAATCCAGGGCGCGCTCGCGCTGCTTCGCGGTGCGGATCCCCGTGGCAATCTTGCCGCGCCCCGGGGGCCGGGTCTTGAGCGCCGAGACGTCGAGGTCGCCGAAACGGGTGAGGGCCAGGGAGCGCGGGATGGGGGTGGCAGTGAGGAGCAGCACGTCGGGCGCGCTGCCCTTCCCGATGAGTTGCGCCCGCTGCTCCACGCCGAAGCGGTGCTGCTCGTCGATCACCACGAGCCCAAGCCGCTGGAACGACACGCTCTCCTCCAGCAGCGCGTGAGTCCCGACCACCAGCCGCGCCTCCCCGCTCGAGAGTTTCTTCCGGGTGGCCGCCTTCTCCGCCGTGGTGAAGCGGCCCACCAGCAGGACCGGCTTCAGGTCCAGCGGCTCGAGCAGCCGCGACAGGGTGGCGAAATGCTGCTCCGCCAGGAGCTCGGTGGGCGCCATGAGCGCGGCCTGGTGATCGTTCTCGAGCGCCAGCAGCATGGCGAAGAGGGCCACGACGGTCTTGCCCGTGCCCACGTCGCCCATGAGCAGGCGGTGCATGCGCTCGGGCGCCGTCATGTCGGCGGTGATCTCGCGGAGGGCGCGCTTCTGGTCCGCCGTGAGCGGCCAGGGCAGTGACTCGGCCAGGCGGGTGGTGTGGGTGTGGTGCAGCGTGAAGGGCGTGCCGCTCCGCCGCCGCTTGGCCAGGAGGCGCGCGCGGGTGAGCATGAGCTGCAGGTCGAGCAGCTCGTCGAACGCCAGCCGCCGGCGGCCCAGTTCCGCCTCTCCGATGCTCGCGGGCTGGTGCACCGCCCGCAGCGACTCCACCAGCGGCGGCAGCTCCAGCCGCTGCCGCAGGTCCTCCGGCAGCGGGTCGTGCATGCTCGCGACCATGGCGTCGAGGTGCCGGTCGATGAGGCCGCGAATCACCTTGTGGGAGAGTCCCTCCGTGGCGCGGTACACCGGGAGCACCCGGCCGCCTAACGGCCCCTCGCCGTCCCCCTCCGCGTCGGCCAGGATGATGTGCTCCCGCGGGCTCAGCTGGCGGCCGTGGTAGAAGCGCACCGGTCCCACCACGAGCAGCGTCTGGCCCACCTCGATGGTCCGGTCCAGGAACGGCTGGCCCGGCCAGGCACACTCGAGCATCCCGCTCTCGTCCCGGAGCACCGCCGTGAAGATCCGGAGCCCGCTCCGCGTGGGCATGAGCCGCTTGGCCACGACCCGCCCGATGCACGCCACCTCCTGCCCCACCTCGGCCCGGGCGAACGGGGTGACGCTCGAGGCGTCGAGATACCGGAAGGGGATGTGCCAGAGGAGGTCCTGCGCCGTGCGCACGCCGAGCCGGAGGAACGCCTCGGCGCGGCGTTCCCCGATGCCCTTGAGGAACTTGACGGGCGTGTCGGGACGGATGGGCGGCATGCCGGGAAGCTAGTGATGCACGGGGCGGGAGGTGAACCCGGCCGCCCGGGGCCGGGCTACTCCAGCAGCCGTTCGGCGAAGGCCTGCGGGTCGAACGGCTCCAGCGCCTCGACCTTCTCGCCGAGGCCGATGAAGCGGATGGGGAGCCCGAGTTCCTTCCGCAGCGCCACCACGGCGCCACCCCGGGCGCTGCCATCGAGCTTGGTGACGATGATGCCCGTCGGCTCCACGGCCTGCTTGAAGAGGCGGCCCTGCTGCACCGCGTTCTGGCCCACGGTGCCGTCGAGCACCAGCAGCACCTCGTGCGGCGCCCCCGGCCGCTTCCGGGCCACCACGCGCACCACCTTCTTGAGCTCGTCCATGAGCCCTTCCTGCGTGTGCAGGCGGCCCGCGGTGTCGATGAGCACGGTGTCGGCGCCGCGATTCAGGGCGGCTTCCACCGCGTCGAAGGCCACGGCCGCCGGGTCCCCGCCGGGGGCGCCCGCCACACAGGGGAGCTTGAGCCGCTCCGCCCAGGTCTGGAGCTGCTGGATGGCGCCGGCGCGGTAGGTGTCGGCGGCGGCCAGGAGGAGGGTTCGCTTCTCGCGCTGCAGCAGGTGCGCCACCTTGGCCACGCTGGTGGTCTTGCCGACGCCGTTCACGCCGACGAAGACCATCACCGTGGGCCCGTCGGTGGCGCGGGCCAGCGGGGGCGGCGCCGCGCCGAGCATCTCGACGATCTTGGCGGCCACGGCGCGCTTCAGGTCGTCCTCCGTCTTGAGGCGGCCGCGGCGCACCTCGTCCTCCACCGCCTGCACCAGCTCCACGGTGGCCTGCACGCCGAAGTCGGCCTCGATGAGGGTGCGCTCGAGGGCCTCCAGGTCGGCCGCGTTCATGCCGCGGACCAGCGCGCCCACGTCCGTCAGGGCGATGCGCTTGACCCGCTGCCAGAGCGAGAGCTTCGGGGCGTCCCCGATTCGTCCGGATGTCATGGAGGGCAAATGTAGGCGAAGCTGGTGGCCAAGGGCACCGGGGCCCGAACGGCGGCCCGGTGGCGCTAGCGAAGGCCCAGCCGGCGCCGCGCCACCCACTCCCCGCCGAGGGCCAGGACGGCCAGCAGGAAGAGGGCGATCCAGCTGCGGCTGCTGGTCACGTCGGCCGTGGTCACTGCGGGCGTGGCGCGAGCCGGGAGACTGACGGGCCGGGGCAGCCACTCTTCTGACCAGCGGTCCACCACGATGGTACCGGCCCCGCCGCCCTCGAGCTGGTACCGGTAGCGCCCGGGCGGGAGCCGGAGTTCGGCGTGAGC
>JBGAOL010000005.1:0-30712 GCA_044221825.1 Gemmatimonadales bacterium | reverse complement strand
GGCGGGGCAGCTGCGCGAAGACCGAGGGCGGGTAGCCCTTCGTGGTGGGCGGCTCGCCCACCGAGAGGCCCATCTCGCGCCAGGCCATGGCCACGCGGGTCACCGAGTCCATCATGAGCAGCACGTCCTTGCCGGCATCGCGGAAGTACTCGGCGATGGCGGTGGCCACGAAGGCGCCGGTGGCGCGGATCACGGCGGGCTGGTCGCTCGTGGCCACCACCACCACCGAGCGGCGCAGGCCCTCGGGTCCGAGGTCGCGCTCGATGAACTCGCGCACCTCGCGCCCGCGCTCGCCGAGCAGCGCGATCACGTTCACGTCCGCCGTGGTCCGCCGCGCGATCATGCCGAGCAGCACGCTCTTCCCCACGCCCGACCCCGCCATGATGCCGATGCGCTGCCCTCGGCCCAGCGTGATGAGCCCGTCGATTGCGCGCACCCCCGTCCCGAGCGGCCGCTCGATGCGGCTCCGCTCCAGCGGGTGCGGCGGTTCGGCCGAGAGGGCGTACCGGGTGGTGAGGCCAAGGCTGCCGAGCCCGTCGAGCGGGCGGCCCAGGCCGTCCACCACCCGGCCCACCAGGCCGTCACCGGCGCGCACGTCGAGGGCCCGCTTGAGCGGGCGCACGGTGGCCCCCGGATGGATCCCGTCGAGCTCGCCGAGGGGCATGAGCAGGATGCCGCGCTCGTGGAAGCCCACCACCTGGGTGGTGACCCGCGGGCGGCCGTGGCTCTCGATACGGCAGAGCTCGCCCAGCGCCACGTCCAGCTGGCTCGCCTCCACCACCTGGCCGATGACGCGCGTCACCCGGCCGTGCACCGCGAAGCGCGGCGCCTCGCCGATCCGCTGCAGCGCGGAGGCCATCTTGGCGCCGGCCTCAGTCATCGCGCATCCGCTGGTAGAGGTCGCGGAGCGCCAGGTCCACCCGGCCGTCCACCACCCGGTGGGGCGTCTCCAGGGTGCAGCCGCCGCGCTCGATGGCGGGGTCCGCGATCCACTGGATCTCGGCCGCGCGGCCATCGGCGTTGGGCAGCTCGAACTGCGAGCGGAGGACGCTCAGGTCCTCGGGATTGAGGTGGATCTCCACGCGGGAGCCGACGGGGAAGGCCTCGAGGCCCTTCTGCACCAGGTCGCGCACCACGCTCGGGTCGGCCGCCACCTCGCGCTGGATCAGGTGCTGCGCCACGGCCAGGGCCAGCAGGTACACGCTGTCCTCGAGCTCGCGCACCACGCCGAGCCGCGCGCCCTCGAGGGCCTCGGCGGTGGACACCAGGAGCCCCGCCGCGCGCTTCAGGGTGCGCGCGCCCTCCTCGATCCCCTCGGCGCGCCCCTGCGCCAGGCCGCGCTGGTAGGCGGCGTGCTCCCGGTCGCGCTCGGCGGCCTCGGCGCGGGCCGTGGGATCCGGCTCGGGCACCACGGCGCCGGCCAGCTCGGGGAGCGGCCAGAGCGCAAAGCGCGCCATGGCCGGCGCCGCCGGCGCCACGGGCGTCACCTGCACGGTGGCCTCAGACGATGAGCTCATCGTCGCCCCCGCGCCCGGCCAGCACGATCTCGCCGGCCTCCTCGAGCGTCCGCACGGCGGCGATGATGCGGCTCTGGGCGGCCTCGACGTCCTTGACGCGCACCGGGCCCAGGTACTCCATCTCCTCGGTGAGCGCCGCCGCGGCGCGCTCCGACATGTTCTTGAGGATGTGCGCCCGGAGCTCCTCGCTCGCCGCCTTGAGGGCCAGCGCCAGCTCCTTGCTGTCCACGTCGCGCAGGATCCGCTGCATGGACTTGCCGTCGAGGCTCTTCAGGTCCTCGAAGGCGAACATCAGGTTGGTGATCTGCTGGGCCAGCTCGTGGTTCCGCTGCGTGATGGTCTCGATGACGGCCTTCTCCACCGAGCCGCTCGCGAGCGTCAGCACCTTGGCCACGGCCGCGGGGCCGCCGGAGAGCGTCATCTCCTGCGACAGCGTCAGGTCGGTCTTGCTGGAGAGCCCCTGCTCCACCACGGCCAGCATGTCCGGCGCCACCTTCTCCATCCGCGCCACGCGGTAGAGCACGTCGCTCGCCAGCTCGGTGTCCATCACCTCGATGACCGCCGCCGCCTGCTTCACGTCCAGGTGCGCCAGGATGAGCGCCAGCGTCTGCGGGTGCTCGCCCCGGAGCACGGTGAGCAGCACTTCCGGCGCCGCCTTCTTGAGCTTCTTGAGGCCGGTGTCGGTGAGCTGCTCGCGGATCCGCTCCAGGATGGTCTTGGCCTTCTGGGCCCCGAAGGAGTTCTCCAGGATCTCCTGCGCCCGCATGAAGCCGCCCTCGGAGAGCGACTGCACCGCCCGCGCCACCTGCCGGTACTCGAGGAGGACCTCCTCGACGGTCTTGGTGTCCGCCATGGGCATGGCGGCGATCTCCTTGGAGACCGTCTCCACCTGGTCGGCGGTGAGCAGCTGCATGACCTTCGACGCCACCTCGGTGCCGAGCGACATGCAGAGGACCGCCGCCTTCTGGGCCCCCGAGAGCGGGTCCTTCGTGGCGGTGGCCATCAGCCCTCAGTCAGCCAGGCCTTCACCACCGACGCCGCCATCTCGGGGCGCTGGGTGGATTCCGCCTGGACCTCGTTCTTGAGCTTGTTGGTCACGGCGTTGAGCGCGGGCACGCTCACGGGCGGCAGCTCCGGCTCGGGGATGGACGCGGCCGGGAAGGCCCCACCGCCCGCCGGGGTCCCGCCCAGCGTGGGTGTGCCGCCCCGCGGGGCCGGCCCCGGCTTGAGCACCCGGAGCGCCAGGATGAGCGCCGCGATGATCCCCACCAGGCCGATGACCGGCCGCGAGAAGCGCTCGGCCACCATGATCACCTGCTCGGTCCCCTTGGGCTCGTCGGTCAGGCTGTCGGGGCCCGCCAGCACCTGCTCGAAGGGCATGGCCGTCACGGTGATCCGGTCGCCGCGGGCGCTGTCCATGCCGATCGCGTCGCGCACCAGCTGCTCGTAGCGCGGCGTGAGCGTCGCCGGGTCCTGCCCCGGGGCCACCCGCGCCAGCACGGCATTGTCCAGCAGCACCGCCACCGTCAGCCGCTCGATCCCGCCCACCGACCCCGCCACCTTCTCCACCACCCGCGAGTTGAGGTAGGTGTTGTTCACGATCGTGGAGCTGCCGCCGTCGAGCGAGTCCGCCGCGACGGTCTCGCTCCGCTGCTCGTTCTGCAGCACCGCGCCGTCGGGGTTGTAGGTCTCGACCGTCTTGTCCACCTGCTCGAAGTTGAGCCGGGCCGCCACCTGCACCCGCGCCCCCCCCTGCCCGAGCGCCGTGCCCAGGATCTTCTCGGCGTTCTGCGCCAGGTACTCCTCCACCGAGCGCTGCATCTCGAGCTGGCGGCTGGTGAGGCCGCGGGCGCTGCCGTCGTTCACGCCCGAGAGCAGCCGCATGTCGCTGTCGAGCACCGCCACCTGGTCGCTCGAGAGCTGCGGCACCGCGTTGGCCACCAGGTAGGTGATGCCGTTCACTTCCTCCGCGGTCATCTGCCGGCCGCCCCGGAGCGTGATCACCACCGACGCCTTGGCCGGCCGCTCGAGCTTGCGCAGCGGGCTCGACTCGGGCAGCCCGAGGTGCACCACCGCCCGCTCCACGCCGTGGAACTGCGTGATGGTCCGTGCCAGCTCTCCCTCGAGCGCCCGGCGCTCGAGCAGCCGCATCTCCTGCTCCGTCTTCCCCCAGGTCTGGCCGTCGAGCAGCTCGTCGCCCTTCTTGGCGCCGCCCGTGGGCAGCCCCGACTGCGCCAGCAGCACGCGCGCCCGCGCCATCGACGCGGGCTCCACCCGGATCTCGCTCCCGCCCAGGTCCAGCTCGTAGCGGATGCCGTTCTTCTGCAGCAGGTCGGTCATCTCGCCGGCCTCGCGCAGGTCGAGGCCGCTGTAGAGCGTCACCAGCTGCGGGGTGCCGCCGAACTTGACCGCCGCCCAGATCACGCCGAGTGCCAGCACGAGCCCCACCAGCGTGAGGAAGCGATTGGATCCGTTCATGCGGCGCACGCCGTCGAGCATGGCGGGAGGAATGGCGGACGTCATCCGGTCAGACCTGCATGTTCATCACGGTGCGGTAGGCATCCGTGAGCTTGTTGCGCATCTCCACGAGGAACTCGAGGGCGATCCCCGCCTCCTCGCTCGCGGCCATCACCTGGTGCAGCTCCACCGGCTCCCCCCGCACGAACGCGGCGATCACGTTCTCGGCGTTCTGCTGTACCTGCTGGGTGTCGCCCACCACGCGGGCCAGGGTGTCGGCGAACGACGTCCCCTCGGCCGCGGCCGGCGTCTGGAACCGCTCCACCGCCCGGTCGAGCGGCGTCCAGCGCGGGCCATCGGGACGGATGGAGGCGCCCATGCTCAGGCCGTCACGTCGAGGCGGAGGCCCCGCGGCGCCTCGGGCGCCATGCCCGTGCGGCGGCCCGGCCCGTAGGTGATCGGGCCCAGCATCGCGATCTGGTCGAAGTACGCCCGCTCCTCGTCGGTGAGCACGTCACGCAGCGAGGGCGCGCCGCCCGTGGCCTCGGCACCGGCCGCGGCCGCCTGGGGCTGCGCCGCGGGCGCGGTGCGCGTGGCACCCGCGGCGTCGGGACGCGCCGGCAGCCCGTAGGCCCGGCCGATCCGCGCGGAGGCGGCGTTCACGGAGGAGAGGGAACCGGAGATGGTCATCGTCAGATCTCGAGTGCGCGCCGGAGCATGGCCTTGGCCGCCTGGAAGACGGTGGCATTGGCCTCGTGGACCCGTCGCGCGATCATCAGGTCCACGATCTCGGTGTTGATGTCAACGTTGGGACGCTGCACGAATCCGTTCGCGTCGGCATCCGGGTGGGCCGGGTCGTACTCGCTGCTCCCCGGCCGCGTGTCCTGCACCACCTCGCCCGCCCCCACCCCGCCCTGGCCGTTCGGCTGGAACACCACCACCTGGCGCTGGTAGGGCCCGCCCTCGGGCGTCCGCGTCGTCTCGGCGTTGGCGATGTTCTGGGAGATGATGTCGAGCGCCCGGCTCATCGCACCCATGCCGGCGCCCGGCGTGCCGAGGCCCTTGAGCAGCGACTTCACGGGACGCGGCGGCCACGGGCCGCCCACGGGGCCGATGGTATTAGCCACGGTCGCGGATCGCCGTGCGGAGGTTGGCGTACGCCTGGTTCAGCAGCTTGGCGCTCGACTCGTAGCGCAGCTGCGTGCTCGCCAGGTCCACCATCTCCTTCTCCAGGTCCACCTTCTCCGCCTTCGCCTGCTCGGCCGCCAGCGCGTCGTTGAAGTCCGTGTTGCCGCTCGCCGGCAGCGCACCCGCGACGCGGGCCGCGATCCCCCGCTGGGTGCGGCTCGAATCATCGAGGCTCCAGCGGAGCTGCCCGATCTTGGTCTGTGGGCCGAACAGGTTCGAGAACATCCCGACCTCGGTGCGTGAGGGTGCCACCGCTGGGAAAGCAATCGCGGTGCCGAAACCCGCCCCGGTCCGGGAAGGAAGCATGAAGGGACCGCAACCCGTTGACTTGTATTGGGTTCGGTCAGGTACCGCGGTGAGGGAGACTGCGATCCTGCAGGGAGGTGAAGGAGAACCGCCCGGAAGGGTCGGGACTCCGTTCGGCACTTTCTGCCGCCTGGAGGAGCCGTTCAGCGGCCCGACGGAGGCCCGGCACCTCCTGCCGACGCGGCGGCGCGGGTGTGATGGAGCACCCGGTGGATGGTGGTAGCAAGCTGTTCTAGCGTCGTGGGCTTCTGCAGGAGCTCGCGAATCCCGAACGTCCCGCTCGCCACCGTGCCGCTGTAGCCCGTGATCATGATGATCGGCAGGTCCGGCCGAAACCGAAGCAGCTCCGCCGCGAGCTCGGTGCCGGACATCGAGGGCATGGTGAGGTCGGTAAGCAGGAGGTCGAACGCGCCGGCCTCCTCCCGCACCAGGGCCACGGCCTCGCGCGGGTCGGTGAGGGCGGTTACCCGGTACCCCAGCCGCTCCAGCGCCCGCCGCGCGATGGCCACGAGCACGGGCTCATCATCCACGAACAGCAGGCGCTCGCCGTTGCCGCGCGGCAGCTCGGCCGGCGCCGTCACCGGCTCCGGCACGTCCGCCGGCAGCGCCGGGAGGTACACCCGGAAGCAGCTCCCCTCCCCCTGCCGGCTGGAGACGGTGATGGCGCCCCCGTGCGAGCGCACGATCCCGTGCACCACCGCCAGCCCGAGCCCGGTGCCCTCCCCCGGCGGCTTGGTGGTGAAGAACGGGTCGAAGATCCGCTCCAGCGTCTCCGCATCCATGCCCACCCCCGTGTCGCTGATGGCCAGCCGGAGGTAGCGTCCCGGCGCCAGCGCCGGGTGCGGCTCCGCCGCTTCTCCCGCCAGCTCCACGGCCGCCAGCTCCACCCCCAGCGTGCCGCCCCCGGGCTGCATGGCGTGCGCCGCGTTGGTGCAGAGGTTCATGATCACCTGGTGGAGTTCCGAGGCGTCCGCCAGCGCGGGCGGGAGCCCCGGCGCCAGCGTCACCCGGAACGCGACTGAGGGGGGGAGCGAGGCACGCAGCAGGCGGAGCACCTCTTCGGTCACCCCCTCCACCCGGGTGGGGGCGCGCGCCGAGTCGTGCCGGCGGGTGAACGCCAGCAGGCCGCGCACGAGGTCGCGCGCGCGCAGGCTCGCGGCGGTGATCTGCACCAGCGCCTCGGTCGCGGGATGGTCGCCCGGGACGCTCAGGCGGGCCAGCTCCACGTTGCCGAGGATGGCGCCCAGGATGTTGTTGAAGTCGTGCGCGATGCCGCTGGCCAGCGTCCCCACCGCCTCCATGCGCTGCGCCTGCCGCAACTGGCGCTCCAGCCGCTGGCGCGCCTCCTCGGCCCGCGTCTGCCCGGTAAGGTCGCGCACGGTGATGGTGAAGAGGATCCGGTCCTCCACCCGGATCCGCGCCACCGAGGCCTCGAGCGGGAAGAGCTCCCCGTCCCCCCGGCGTCCCTCGAGCGACCCGAAATGCGGCCCGTCCCCCGGCGCCAGCGACATCGGCAGGAACCGCTCCAGCGGGTGGCCGATGGCCGCCGTCCACGGCACGTGGAAGATCTGTTCCGCGGCGCGGTTCCAGACCACGATCCGGTGCGCCTCGTCCACCGTGACGATGCCGTCCATGGCCGAGTTGACGATCCCCTCGAGCCGCAGCTGGTGCGCCCGCAGCGTGGCTTCCGCGGACTTCCGCTCGGTGATGTCCTGCACCACGCCCACCACCCGCGCCGGCCCGGCGGCGCGCCCGGGCGCCTCACTATAGGACGCCAGCCAGCGCGTGGCGCCGGTGGCCGGGTGGATGATCCGGAACTCCGCGCTGTACGGGTGCCCGTCGCGCAGGGCACGGTCGAAGCCGTCCTCCACCCGGAACACGTCCCCCGGGTGGACCCGGGCCATCACGTCCCGGAAGCTCGGCCGCTCCCCCGGGCCAAAGCCGAAGATGCGATGGTGCTGCGCGTCCGCGTCCAGCCGCCCGCTGGCCACGTCGAGCTCCCACGTGCCCATCCGCACCAGCGTCATCGCAATGCGGAGCCGGTCCGCCGCCCGCTCCACCGCCTGCAGCGTCTCGGCCCGTTCCGTGACGTCGGTGAGGACGCCGATCATGTGCGTCGGCCGGCCCTCTCGCTCGCCGAGCAGCTGGCCCCGTCCCGCCATCCAATGGACCGAGCCGTCGGGCCACCGCACCCGAAACTCCGCCGCGTACGGTTCCCCCCCGTCGAGCGACCGCGCCACCGCTGCCTCGACGCGAGGCCGGTCCTCCGGCAACACCTTGGCCATGAAATCATCGTAGCGGCCCTCGAACTCCCCCGGCGCCAGGCCGAGGAGGGCCGCGTGACCGTCGCTCCACTCCACTCTTCCCGAGTCGAGCTCCCAGTCCCAGATCCCCATGCCGCTGCTCGCCAGCGCCAGGCGCAGGCGCGCCTCACTCAGCTCGGCGCGCTCCTGCGCCCGGTTCTTCTGGGCGAACAGCGCCATCAGCCCGAGCAGGGCCAGCGTGGTGGACACCAGGAAGCCCGCAAGCAGCAGCTGGCCGGTGGCGGGCGGCAACCCCGCAAACGGCCCGCGCCCGAGCGCGGTGCCGGCCGTGGCGGCCACCGCCACCACCAGCGCGGCGAGGGCGCCGCCGAGGCCCCGGAAACCGATGGCCGCCCAGCCGAGCACCGGCAGGACGAGGAAGATGACGGGCAGCCCCGTGGTGAAGCAGAAGACCAGCACGCCCGTCGCCGTGGCCACCACCAGGGAGAGGGCGAACGCACCCGCCCCCGGCCCCCGCAGCCGGCGCAGGGCCTCCCGGTCCGCCATGAGCACCAGCGGGGCCACCACGATGGCGCCCGCGAGGTCGGTCAGCCAGGTCCACGTGGCGAGGAAGGCAAACCCCGGTGGCCAGGTCGTGCCCGTGGCGGTGAGCAGCGCCGCGCGCGCCAGCGCCGTCAGGAGCAGCGCCAGCACGGTGACCCGCCCGAACGCCAGCGCGTCCCGCACCCGCGGGAAGCAGCGGTCGAAGTCCATGCGCCGGAGCAGCAGCGCCGCGACCGCCGGCCCGAGCAGCTGCGCGCCGGCGAGCGGCACCGCCAGGCCTCCAGCCCCGAGCGCCAGGTGCGCCACCACCGAGCCGAGCAGGAGGCCGGGCAGCGCCCCGCCGCCGAGTCGCACCAGGAGCCCAAGCGCCAGTCCCGCGTCAGGCGCGACCGGCACCCACGCCGCGGCGCGCACCCAGGGCAGCAGCGCCAGCGCCGTGGCCGGCGCAAACGCCAGCCCCAGCAGCACCGTCTGGGTCAGGGAAGGAAGCGGGGGTGTCCGAAAACGAAAAGTGCGCATGAGCACCGGGCCTGGGGCCCCGGAGACGGCTCATGCGCACGGGAGGCGCACCGGTGCCGCGGACTCGGTCCGCGGCGGGGTCAGTTTTCGGCCGGGCTCGGCTCTTCCTTGGGGGAATTGAGCTTGTTGCGCAGCGTCCGCTCGCTGATGCCGAGCAGCTTGGCGGCGCGGGTGCGGTTGCCGCCCGTGGCCGTGAGCGCCCGCTGGATGGCCAGGCGCTCGAGCTCGTCGAGGTTGAAGGCATCGGTGGGTGCCGCCGTCGGCAGCGCCTGGGCCGGCACGGCCCCGCTCATCACGGCGCCCGCGTTGGCCATCCGCTCCGCCGCCGCCGGCATGGTGGCCATCGCCGCCGCCACCGCGGGCCGGGCGCTCACCGCCTCGGCGATGCCCTGGAAGGCCTCCGACTTGAGCACGCCACCGCGTGAGAGGATGACGCCCCGCTCCACCGCGTTGGCCAGCTCGCGCACGTTCCCGGGCCACGAGTGCCGCATCAGCAGCTCGATGGCATCGGGCGCGACGCCCTGCACCGTCACCCCGATGTCCTCCGCGGCGCACCGCGCGAAATGCTGCACGAGGACCGGGATGTCCTCCTTCCGCTCGCGCAGCGGCGGGGTGCGGATGGGCACCACGTTGAGGCGGTAGAAGAGGTCCGTGCGGAAGCGGCCGGCGTCGGCTTCCTGCTTGAGGTCGCGGTTGGTGGTGGCCACGAGGCGGACGTCCACCCGGATCGGCTGGTGACCCCCCACCCGCTCGAACTCGTGCTCCTGGATGACCCGGAGCAGCTTGGCCTGCAGGTCGAGCCGCATCTCCGAGATTTCGTCGAGCAGGAGCGTCCCGCCGTGCGCCCGCTCGAACGCGCCGGCGGTCCGCATCGTGGCGCCGGTGAAGGCGCCCTTCTCGTGGCCGAACAGGGCGCTCTCCACCAGCCCCTCGGGCATGGCGGCACAGTTGATGGAAATGAACGGCCCGTCGTGCCGCGGGCTCCCGTCGTGGATGGCGCGCGCGAAGAGTTCCTTGCCCGTCCCCGACTCCCCCTCGAGCAGCACCGTCGCCTTGGTGGGCGCCACCGTGCCGATGGTTTCCATGACCCGGCGGAACGGCTGGCTCTCCCCCACCAGCGCCCGCGTGCTCCGGAACCGGTTGATCTCCCGCCGGAACTGCTCGTTCTCCCGCCGGAGCCGCACCACCTCGAGCGCCTGCGTCACCGCGATCTCCAGCGTCTCCGGCCGGATCGGCTTGGTGAGGTAGTCGATGGCGCCCGACTTAATGGAAATGACCGCATGCTCGATACTGGAGTAGCCGGTCATGATGATCACCGGGACCTGGTAGCCCTCCTTCTCGAGGACGCCTAGGAGGTCGAGGCCGGTGGCCTTCGGCATCCGGTAATCGGCAATGATGAGGTCGACGGGGGTGCGGGTGACCGTCTTGAGGGCCTCCTCCACGCTCGAGGCGAGGAGGGGACGGTGCCCGATGCGGCTGAGGTGGTGTTCCAGGACGACGCCGGTGGCCGGTTCGTCGTCGACACACAGGATGGTAGCCATGCTCCCCCGAACAAGCTCCGAAGATCCGCCCCCCGAGGATGGCCAGGGGGCCTGCCCGCGACCGTTGGGCCAGGGCCGGGTCGGGAGAGGGGGGCTCCGGAAGCGGCGGCGGCTACGGGACTTCCACGCTCGGGCTGGCGCCGATGTCGTGGCCTAAAGTCTGCCCCTAATGTAGCCGATACGGAAAATATTTCCACCCTCTCCGGGGCGCCGATGCGGATCTCAAACAACCTCCTCCAGCAGCGGGTCCTCCGCGACCTGCAGGGCAACCTCACCCGGCTGGCGCAGGCCCAGACGCAAGTCAGCACCGGCAAACGCTTTGAGTCCATGAGCGAAGACCCCATCGCCGGTGGCACCGTCATCGCCGCCGACCGGGGCCTCCGCGGCATCGAGCAATATCGCCGGAACACCACCGCTGCCCGTGCTCGCACCGATGCGGAAGAAGCGGTCCTCTCCCAGGTCACCGATCTCCTGGCCCGCGCCAAGGAACTCGCGCTCCAGGAAGGGTCGTCCACCGGCACCAGCCAGACCCGCACCATCGCCAAGAGCGAGGTGGACCGGATCATCGAGCAGGTCATCCAGCTCGGCAACACCCAGGTGGGCGACGAGTATCTCTTCGCCGGCCACCAGGTGGGCACCCAGCCCTTCGACAGCGCCGGCCTCTACTGGGGTGACGACGGCGCGCGGCAGGCGGCGGTGGGCCAGAACTACCTGGTGACCACCAACCACACCGGCCGCGAGCTCCTGGTGGCCAGCGGCGTCCTGAACTCGCTCCAGGCCCTCAGCACGGCGCTCGGCACCGGCTCCCAGTCGGGCGTGGCCGCCACCGCCTACGCCATCGACAGCGCCTACGACAACACGCAGGTCATGCTCGCCACCAACGGCGCCCGGGTGCGCCAGATCGAATCGGCCATGCAGAATACCGACGCGCTGGAGACGAGCATCACGCTCCGCCGGAGCGACGCGCAGGACATCGACCTCGAGACGGCCACCACCCGGTTCGTCGGGATCCAGAACACGCTGCAGGCGGCGCTGCTCTCCACCTCCAAGCTCCTGAACACGACGCTCACGGATTACCTGCGGTGATCGCCGTGACCCCTCCCCCGGCTACCACGAGCGAGCGGCTCCTCGTGGCGTCGCGGTTGTTCGGCCCCCTCTCGGTGGCGCGCGACGAGGTCATCACCATGCCCGACGGCATGCTCGGCTTCGCCGGCGAGCGCCGCTGGATCATGCTGCCCGCCGCTCCCGACGGGGTCTTCTGGCTGCAGAACATCGACGACAGCGGACTGGTCTTCCTGCTCGTGGACCCGTTCCAGTTCTTCCCCGGCTACGTGGTGGACCTGCCCGACGTTCCCGACCCGGCCCCCGGCGCCAGCATCGCGGTGCTCAGCATCGTCACGCTGCCGCGGGAGAAGGGCGGCGAGACCACCGCCAACCTGCAGGCCCCGGTGGTGATCGAGTACCCGGCGCGGCAGGCCCGCCAGATCGTGCTCCCGGACCCGGCGTACCACACCCGGCACCCGATCGACCTGCGGAAGAAGCTGGCATGAGCGCCCTCGCCACCCCGCTGTCCGCCGCCCCCGGCCCCAAGCCCGCCGGGGGCGGCCTGTCTCCGCGCGCCCCCGAGGCGGTCGTCCTCGACTGGCAGATCGGCACCGGGACCGGCTGGCAGGTCTTCGGCCTCAACCTGGCCCTGCAGCTGGCGTGTGATGGGCGGGTGGTGCCGCTGCTGCTCGAGCCGGTGGACCCCGCGCTCCTCGCCCCCCTGCACCGGCACGTCCTGGCGCTCTCGCTGGCGCAGCAGGCCGAACTCCGCGGCATGCTCGCGGCCGTGGGAAGCGCCGGGCTCGACACCGATTACCCGGTGCTCCGGGCCCTCGGCAATGGCTTCCAGGGGAACCCCAACGGCACCAGCCTGCGGAGCGCCCGCGACCTCGGCGTGATCTTCTTCGAGGACACCGCCCTCACCCCTGACGCCCTCGCGCGCGCCCGGCAGCTCGACTGCATCATCGCCGGCTCGGCCTGGAACGGGGCCCTGCTCCGCGCCGCCGGTCTCCCCCGCGTGCACGTCATCCCGCAGGGCATCGACCCGACCATCTTCCATCCGGCCGAGCGCTCGGGCCTGCTGCGGGATCGCTTCGTGGTGTTCAGCGGGGGCAAGCTCGAGTACCGCAAGGGACAGGACCTGGTCATCGCCGCGTTCCGCGCCTTCCGGCAGCGGCACCCCGAGGCGCTGCTGCTCACCGCCTGGCACAACCCGTGGCCGCAGACCCTCGTGGGGCTCGACTCCGCCGGGCACGTCCGTGGCCTCCCCGCGGTGGACCAGGCCGGGCGCCTGCAGCTCCTGCCCTGGCTCGCGGCCAATGGGGTGCCGGCCGGCAGCGTGCTCGACGTCGGCGCCCTGCCCAACCACCAGATGGCCGCCACCGTCCGCGAGGCGGACGTGGCCCTCTTCCCCAACCGCTGCGAGGGCGGCACCAACCTCGTGGCGATGGAGGCGATGGCCTGCGGCGTCCCGTCGCTCGTGGCCGCCAACTCCGGGCAGCTGGACCTCCTGGCCGAGCCGGACGCGGCGGTGCCGCTCACCCGGCAGGGCCCGCCCCGCGGGGCCTGCCCGTTCTACCAGGGTCGCGAAGGCTGGGGGGAGTCCGACATCGACGAGATGCTCGAGGGGCTCGAGGCCGCCTGGCAGCAGCGTGAGGCCATGCGGGAGCGGGGGCGGCGGGCCGCCGCGTGGATGGCGCGGACGTGGAGCTGGCGGTCCCGCACCCAGGAAGTGCTCGGCGTGCTCGGCGCCTGACCCGGCAGCGCGGCCGCCGGCCTCGTCAGGCCGGCGGCAGCGTGGCGAGCAGCTCCCGTACCTGCGCCACCACCTCCGTCCACCGTCCCGCCTCCACCTGCCGGAACAACCGCACCGCCGGATACCACGGGCTCGTGGTGCCGTCGGCGCCCCACTGCCACCCCGCCGTCGTGGGCAGGAGCACCCAGGTGGGGACGCCCAGCCCGCCGGCCAGCTCCGCCACCGGGCCATCCACCGCAATCACCAGGTCCAGCTGGCCCACGAGCCCCGCCATGTCGGCCACGTCCCGGGCCAGGCTGGTGAGGTCCCGCATGCCCGCCGTCACCGCGGCTTCCGGCACCCACGCGGGCCGGTCCCCGGCGCCGGTGCCGAGCCGGTACCAGGTGATCCCGGGCAGCGTGGCGAGCGCCGCGAGCGCCTCGCCGTCGAGCAGCGCACGCCCATCCGCGCCCTCCCAGGCGATCCCCACCCGCAGTCCCTCCCCCGAGGGCAGCATCGGGACCCGGGCCGACCAGATGCGCGTGGGCAGGTACGGTGCCTCACTCGGCAGCGTGGCCACGTCCCGCGTGAACAGGCGCGGCAGCGCCTCGAGCGTGATCTCGCGATGCGCCGCCGGCAGCGGCTCGGCCAGGGAGACCGCCTGCGCCACCGCCGGCAGCGCCTCGAGGAATCGATGCAGCGGCGCCGGGCACGCCAGCACCACGCGCGCCTGGCGCGCGGCGGCCAGCGGGAGGTACCGGGCGTAGCGGAGGATGGCGGCGAGGTCGCCGGTGGCGCGGACCAGCAGGGTGCGGCCCTCGAGCGGCTCGCCCTCCCACACCGGGGCGTGCCCCGCCGCGGGCTCGGTGTGCTCGCCGAGCACGGCCCAGCCGCGGGCAAACTCCCCGAGCGCCAGCAGCAGCAGCCCGAGTGACCGGTGCGCGTGGGGCGAGCCGGGGTCGAGGTCGATCGCGCGTTCATAGGCCCCGCGCGCGGCCTCCGCCTCACCTGCCGCCCGGAGCGCGTCGCCCAGGGTGCACCAGGTCTCGGCCGGGGCGGGGTCGAGCTCGAGGGCGCGCCGGAGCGCGGTGACCGCCTGCGTGGGCCGCTGCAGGCTCAGCAGCACCCCGCCAAGGGCAGCGTGCGCGGCGGCGGAGTCGGGCCGGAAATCCAGTGCGGCGCGCAGGCTAGCCACCGCCTCCACCTCGCGGTTGAGCAGCGCCAGCAGCGTTCCGGCCCGGAAGTGGGCCTCGAAGTAGTCGGGCTTTTCCGCCAGCGCCTCACGGAAGGCCGAGAGCGCCTGGTCCAGGTAGCCGAGGGCCTGGAGCACGCTGCCCATGCAGGTGTGCGCCTCGGGCGAGCGCGGATCGAGCGCGATGGCCGGCTGCAGCGCATCCGCCGCCTCGTGATGCCGGCCCGCGGCCTCGAGCGCCTGCCCCAGGTGGAGGTAGGCCCCGGCGGCGTAGCTGTCGAGCGCCACCGCGCGCCGGAGCGTCTCGATGGCCTCCTCGCGGCGGCCGGCGCGGAGCAGTGCCACGCCCAGGGCGTCTTGGGCGGCCGGGAGGCTCGGGCGGAGCGCCACGGCGCGCTCCAGCATCGCCAGTCCTTCGGCGGCCTGTCCCGTCTCCTGCAGCAGGACCCCCTCGGCCACCAGCGCCTCGGCGCAGAGGGCGTCGAGTTGCAGGGCGTTCTGGAAGGCGCGGAGCGCCTCGTCGCGGCGGCCCAGCGCCCGGAGCACCTGGCCCAGGCAGACCCACGCGCGCGGGTCGTCGCCCTCGGTGCTCAGGGCCCGGCGCGCGGCATCGAGCGCGTCGTCGGGGCTGTCGAGTGACAGGAGCACCGCCGCGCGGGCCCGTTCCGCGCCCGGGAGCCCCGGGCGGAGCAGCAGCGCGCGCTCCAGCAGCTCGAGTGCCCGCGCGTGGTCCCGCGCCTCGAAGGCGATGACGCCCGCGAGCCCCAGCGCCTCCGGATCGTCCGGCGCCAGGCGCCGCGCCTCGCGCAGCAGGGCCGACGCCTCGGCCCGGCGGCCATGCTCGTGGTACCGCACGGCCAGCGCCACCTGCTCCCGGATGTCGCCCGTCGGGGCGATCGGCTCCATCGGGGGCAGGGACTCCGTACGCCCGGACCAGCCGCGAAGGTCGAGGCCCATGCTCAGACCGGCTGCGTGGTGAACAGCACGTTGTAGACGAACTCCGGGGACTGTTCCTGGTCCGGCGGGTACGGCACCAGGCAGGGCTCCGTGGCGCTCATGAGGTAGCAGTGGTACCCCCACGCGGCCATGAAGGCGCGCACCCCGCGGCCCGTGGCGCCGAGCTGGCGGAGCGCAAACTCGTTGATCTCGCAGATGATGAACGGCACCTCCCGCGCCATCACCAGCAGCATGCCGCCCATCAGCACGCGCAGCTCTGCCCCCTCGGCATCCACCTTGATGACCCGCACCCGCTGGCCCTGCGTCGTGGTGAGCAGGTCGGTGAGCGTGCCCTGCGGCACGGTGCGCACGTCGTGGCCGGCGCGGCTCTTCGGGTTGTCGGGATGCTCGCCGACGTCCCAGAGCGCGTGGCCGCCGCTGTTGTCGGCGTTCACGTGGAACGAGACCTCGCCCTTCGCCTCGGCGACCGCCTGCTCGAACAGCTCCACGTTGGCCAGGCCGTTGAGGGCCAGGTGCTCGCGGATCCGCGCGGCGTTCCCCGCCTCGGGCTCGAAGGTGTAGACGCGGCCCGTCGGCCCCACCACCTGCGCGGCGAGCGTGGTGAAGTAGCCCACGTGGCCGCCCACGTCGATGAACGTGTCGCCCGGCTCCAGGACGTTGGTGAGGAAGTACGACACCTCGGGCTCGTAGAAGCTCCCCCCGGCCAGCGCCTCCAGCATGGGGCCCTCGCTGTACTCGCGCGGCCGCAGGCGGAGGGTCATGGTGTGCTCGCGGCCGCCGGCCTCGAAGTTGACCTCCACGTCCTGGCGCCCATCGGCGGGCTCCGCCGTGGACAGCACGGGCATCCCCGCCCCTGGTCCGCCCCCCGCGCCCTTCCGCAGGATGAAGGCCCAGTACATGTCGGGCCCGGCGGGGACCTCGAAGCGCATCTGGATGCCGTCGAGCAGCTCGAAGCCGGCCCGCTGCATCAGGCTCAGCCACAGCGAGCGGCCGAGGACGCTGTAGTGGTTGGGGTTGGTCTCGTGGTGGCAGGCGGTATCGGGCGCCGGCACCTCCACATAGAGGATGCCCCCCGGCTTCAGCGCCTCATGGAAGCCCGCGAGCGTGAAGTACGGCGCCACGCTGTGCTCCAGCGCGTGCCGGCACCAGATGAGGTCGAAGCTGGCCGGCGGGAAGTCGAGGAAGGACTGGTCCATCTCCACCGCGTGGAACCCGTGGGCCGCACAGGCGGCAAGGTCCTCGCTCCCGATGGTGATGCCCACGGCATCGAGACCCGCCTCCCGGAAGAGCTCCAGCGCCAGCCCCTGGCCGCACCCCACGTCGAGCACCTTCGCGCCCTGCGGCAGCGGGACCGCCTCACGCAGCTTGGCCCACATCATCCGCGTGAACTCGGTGTGCTGCACCGACGGCGGCTCGGGATACACGTCGGCCCGCAGGCGCTCGAGGAACGCGAGGAAGCGGGTGGCGCGCTCGTCGGCGGCGGGCGTGATGGAGAGCGTCATGGGACCAGGTCCTTGAGGGCGGTGCGGAGCGCGGCCACGACCTCGGGCCACGCGCCCCGGCGCGGTTGCCGGAACAGGCGTGCGGTGGGATACCACGGGCTGTCGGTGCGGTCCAGCAGGTAGCGCCAGCAGCAGGTGTGCGACAGCAGCACCCACACCGGCCGCCCCAGCGTCCCCGCCAGGTGCGCCACCGACGTATCCACGGTGATGATCAGGTCGAGCTGCCGCATCACCGCCGCCGTGTCGGCGAAGTCGCCGAGCGCCGGCGCCAGGTCGGTGACGCCGGGGAGCGCGGCCAGCTGGGCCGCCTCGTCAGGTGTGGCGCCAACCTGCAGGCTGAAGGTGTCCACCCCGGGCATCCGCAGCAGCGGCAGCAGCTCGTGCACCGGGATGGAACGGAACTGGTTGTTGGTCTGGAGCGGCGACCCGCCCCACGCAAACCCCACGCGCAGGCGGCCCGTGGCCGGCAGCCGCAGGTGGTCCGGGCAGGGCAGTTCGGCCAGTGGCACCACCGGCGGGATGGTGGGCAGCGTGGTGCCGAGGAGGTGCGGCAGGCTCACCAGCGCCACCTGCCAGTCGGCGCGGACGCCGGAGGCGTCGGGCGGCACCAGCTCCGCCACGCCGGGGAAGCCCTCATAGAGGCGGCGCAGCGGTCCCTGGACCTGGAAGAGCACCCGAGCCCCGCGCGCCGCCACCAGCGGCAGGTAACGCGCAAAATGAAGCGTGTCGCCGAAGCCCTGCTCGTGATAGACCAGCAGGGTGCGGCCGGCCAGCGGTTCCCCGCCCCAGTGCGGCAGGGTGGTGGGCGCCCGGCGCATGCGTCGGGGCATGGCCCTGAAGCGCCACTCGTACTCCCGCCAGCCCTCCAGGTACTCACCGGTTCGCAGGAGTGGCAGCGCCAGGTTCCAGTGCGCCTCCGCCCAGTCGGGGTGCTGCGCCAGCACGGTGCGGCAGGCGGCGATCGCCTCCGAGGCCCGGCCCAGCTCACCGAGGCAGCGGCCCAGCGTGGTGCGGGCACCCGGATGCCGCGGGTCGGCGGCCAGCGCCTGCTCGGCGGCGCTGATAGCCTCGGGATATCGGCCCAGGTCGGCCAGCGCCACGGCGCGGTTGGCGAGCGGCTCGACGGCGCGTGGCGCCAGGTGGGCCGCCGTGTCGAAGCATGCCAGCGCCGCCTCGGCGGCGCCGCGATCGAGCAGCACCGCGCCGAGGTTGCAGTGGGCCAGGACATTGCCGGGGTCGCGCGCGACGGCGCGCTCGAGCAGCGGCAGGGCCTCCTCGTGCCGGTCCAGCACGCGGAGCGCGGCGGCCAGGTTGGCCAGGTTGAGGGCCGAGTCAGGCACCAGCCGGAGCGCCGCCTCGAAGCGGGCCCGCGCCTCCTCCGGCCGGTGGCCCCGGAGCGCGATCACCCCGAGCCCGCTCTCCGCGTCCATGCTACCGGGCGCCAGCCGGAGCGCAGCCGTGTAGGCCTCGGCCGCCCCGTCGAGCTTCCCCTGCTCCAGCCGCGCCGTGCCGAGGAGCGTCCACGGCTCCGGCTGGTCGGGCAGCGCCACCACGACGCGGAGCAGTTCGGCCTCGCCCTCGGCCCAGCGGGCGCGGGACAGCAGCACCCGCGACAGCAGGAGCCTCGTGGCGTGCTGCGCGGGCTTCGCGCCCAGCGCGCGGCGCAGCGTGGCCACGGCCTCCTCAGTGACGCCGGCGTGCGCGAGCGCGTTACCCAGGTTGTGCAGCACCTCGGCGTCGCCGGGCAGCGCCTGCAGGGCGCGGCCGTGCGCCTCGATGGCGCCGCGGAAGTCGCCGAGGGCCAGCAGGACGTTGCCGAGGGTGGACTGGGCGGGACCGAAGTCGGGGCGCTGCGCCACGGCCCGCCCCACCAGCTCGAGCGCGGCGGCGTGCTGGCCCCGGTGATGAGCAGCGAGCCCGAGGAGGTGGAGGGCGTCCACCTGCGCCCCATCCAGCGCCAGGACGGCACGGTACTGGGCCTCCGCCTCCTCGAGGCGGCCGGCCTGATGCGCACGCACCCCGGCCCCAAGGAGGTCGGCGATGCGGCTGGCGGGCGTGGGACGGGCGGTCCGGACGGGCATGCGCGGTGCAAGAGCAAGCCGCGTACCGATTTCCTTCACTCACCTAAGTCGTTGTTTGACATCGCCTTGGAGATTTGGGCCCGACCATCCCGTGCCTCAAACTCGGCAGTCATTGCCGGGCAGGTTGGTTCTGCCGGGTGGGCCGGACGAGGGACGGCGCGCCGACAGACTCAAGTTCGGGCGGGGGATTCCGATAGCAGGTGCAGACGGTCACTGAGGACCGTCAGAGCGCAGGACCGGAGCACGGACGCACCGGAGCAATAGGACGCAGGAGCAGTTATGAAGATCCAGACGAACGTCTCGGCGAACAACGCGTACCGCAACCTCGCCGCGACCTCGGCCGGCCTCTCGAAGTCCATCGAGAAGCTCAGCAGTGGTTTCCGCATCAACCGCTCGGCCGATGACGCCGCGGGCCTCGCGATCGCGAACAAGCTCCGCAGCGACATCCGCTCCCTGCAGGCCGCCCAGCGGAACGCCTCCCAGGCGACCGCCATGCTGCAGATCGCCGACGGGTCCATCAACACCATCAGCACCATGCTGGACCGTGCCAAGGAACTCGCCACGCAGGCCAACTCGGCCAGCATCGGTTCCGAGGCGCAGAAGCTGTCGAGTGAGTACGACAAGATCACCGCCGAAATCGACCGCATCGTCGCCACCACCAAGTACCAGGGCGCGGCGCTGATCGACGGCACCTTCGGGGCCACCGTCAACAGCTCCTCGACCGTCCTCGCGACGGCCGGCGTGGCGGGCGTCACCCTGAACGGCGCGAAGTCCGGCTCGTACACCCTCACGGCCGGCGGCACCACGGCCACCCTCGCGGCGGCCACGGGCAGCCAGATCGTCACCGGCGTCAGCAACTCGGCGTACGGCTCGGTCACGTTCGACAAGTTCGGCATCACCGTGAACGGCACCGCCTCGTGGGCGGCCGCCACCAGCCCGGTGGGCAACCTGACCGTCGGCGCCACCACCCAGGCCGACTTCATGGTCAGCTCGAGCGGCGCGTACAGCGGCAGCGACCTCGTGTCGGTCTCGGCGTCCACGCTCAACCTGTCGGTCAGCGCCCTCACGCTCACCACCGGCGCGTCGGCCCTGAACTCGATGACCACCGCCTCGGCGGAGCTCACCAAGATCGACGCCGCCATCGCCAAGGTGAACGCGGCGATCGGCGACCTGGGCGCGGCCCTCAACCGGTTCGACTACTCGAGCACCAACATCACCTCCGTGATCCAGAACTTCACGGCGGCCGAGTCGACGATCCGCGACGCCGACATGGCGCAGGAGATGACGGTCTTCACCAAGAACCAGATCCTCCAGCAGGCCGGCACCGCGATGCTCGCGCAGGCGAACCAGGCCCCGCAGACGATCCTCAAGCTGCTCCAGTAATCCCCGGGCAGGTGAGGTCACTGCAGGACGCGGCATGATGCTCGACCCCCGGGGACCGGATCATCGGTCCCCGGGGGATCGTCCTAGATCAGGAAGCACGGTTCGAGGGAGGCGGGAATGGCCACGTCGTCGACGTCATCGTCCAGCAGCTCGATCACCGGCATCGTCAGCGGGATCGACTACCGTTCCCTCGTGGACCAGATCATCTCGGCCGAGGGGGCGCCGGCCACGCGCCTGCGCAACCAGAAGACGGCCATCAACGACAAGCTCACCCAGTACGCCACCTACCGGACCCTCCTCGCCGCGGTGCAGTCCGCGGTGAAGGGGTTGCAGGACGGCTCCGCCTTCGACGGCGTCTCCGCCAGCACCTCGGCCCTCGCGGGCTCGCGGGCGCTCGCCACCGCCTCGGCCGGCACCACGGCCACCCCGGGCACCTACCAGGTGGAGGTCACCAAGCTCGCCCGGTCCCAGAAGCTCGGCAGCACCACCATCGGCTCGCTCGGCACCGCGCTCGGGCTGGCCGGCAGCTTCACGCTGAACGGCGCCACGGTCACCGTGGGCGCCAGCGACACGCTCACCTCGCTCCGCGACAAGATCAATGCCGCCAACAGCGGGGCCGCCGCCAGCAAGGTGACCGCCAGCATCCTCCAGGTGGACAGCACCCACTACCGCCTGGTGCTCACCAGCGACGAGACCGGCGCCGCCGGCATGACCTTCAGCGACACCGGCGGCGGCGTCCCCGCCGCGCTCGGCTTCACCAACGGGGCCAACGTCATCCAGGCCGGCGCCGTGCTGGTCTCCGGCCTCGACGCCCAGTTCAAGGTGGACGGCGTGGCCATGACCCGCACCAGCAACACCGTCACCGACGCCATCCAGGGCGTGACCCTCACCCTCACGGGCGAGGAAGTCGGCGCCGTCACCGGCGTCACGGTGGCCCGCGCCGGCGACCAGGCCATCAAGGCGGCCCAGAGCTTCGCCGACGCCTGGAACAAGCTGGTGGACTTCGTGAAGACCCAGACCACCCCGCCCAAGGACGGCGCCAAGGCCGCCGCCCTCTACAGCGAGGGGCTGCTCCGCACGGTGTCTTCCACCCTCTCGCGCACCCTGCTCCAGGGCGTCACCGGCGTGAGCGCCGACCTCGCCACCGCGGGCCTGGCCGGGCTCTCGCTGGGCCAGGACGGCAAGCTCAGCCTCAACACCACCAAGTTCGAGGCCGCCTTCCGCACCCGCCTGAGCGACCTGCGCAGCCTCTTTGCGCAGGTGGGCACCGCCACCGACGCGCGCGTCAGCTACATCACCTCGGGCGCCAAGACCGCCGCCGGCACCTACGCGGTGGACATCACCGCCGCCGCCACCCAGGGGCTGCTGGCCGGCACCGGCTTCAGCGGCACCTACGCCGATGACGGCACCGCCGACACCATGACCGTCACCGACGTCCTGAGCGGCGTGGCCACGAGCGTGTCGCTCACCAACGGCATGACCACCACCGACATCGTCAACGCGCTCAACTCGGCCTTCGCCACCACCACCAAGCACTCGGTGGCCGCCGGCAACGCGCTCTTCGGCGACCCCACCGGCACCGTGGCCGCCACCGCCGCCACCACGTTCAGCGCGCTCACCCAGGCGGGCGGCGCGTCCTTCAACGTGCAGAACGGCGAGAGCGTGGACTACGTCGGCAAGCGCGGCGACGGGTCCACCTTCAGCGGCAAGTTCACCATCACCAACGCCGCCACCACCACGCTCGGCGAGCTGGCCAGCCAGGTCCAGCTGGCCTATGGCACGAGCGCCACGGTGAGCGTGAGCGGCGGCCGCCTGGTGGTCACCGACGGCACCGCGCGCACCAGCGTGCTGGACCTGACCCTCACCGCCAACAACGAGGGCGGCGGCGCCCTGGCGTTCGGGACGAGCAGCGTCCTCGCGACCGGCCGCCCGGCGGTCCAGCTCACCGCCACCGACGTGGGCGGCCAGGTCCAGGTGAACTCCGCCATCTACGGCAGCACCGCCGGCTTCACCGTGGCCTACACCGGCGGCGGCACCGACGGCACCGCCCAGCTCGGGCTCGCGGCCGGCACCTACAAGGGCACCGACGTGGCCGGCACCATCGGCGGCTATGCCGCCACCGGCAGCGGGCAGACCCTGGTGGGCGGCACCGGCACCGCCGTCGAGGGCCTGACGCTGAGCTACAACGGCACTGCCACCGGCAGCCTCGGCTCCACCACCGTGACGCTCGGCACCGGCGCCCTGATGCAGCGGGCGCTCGACCTCTGGCTCACCGGCAGCACCGGCACGCTCTCGGTGAAGGAGTCCACGCTCACCGCCCGCGCCAAGGCGCTCGAGGAGCGCGCCCTGCTCATCGACGACCGCCTCGCCCGGCGCAAGGAATCGCTGCTCAAGCAGTACGCCGCCATGGAGACGGCGCTCGGCAAGCTGCAGACCGCCTCCCAGAGCGTCACGGCGCTCCTCAACGCGCAGAGCAGCAACAATGGCTGACGCCCCCGCCCCGGTGGCCTGGGACGCGCTCCTCGGGAGCATCGCCGACCTCACCCGCCTCGGGCCCTCCGAGGCGCTCACCGAGGCGCTCGCCACCCTCGAGCGCTCCATCCAGCGCACCGGCGAGCGCCTCGGCACCGACCCCCGCGCCGCCGTCGAGCTGGCCGAGGCGCGCGAGCGGATCACCGCCGCCAGCGCCGCGCTGGCCCAGGAGCAGGCCCGCGTGGGCCGCGACCTCGTCGAGGTGCAGCAGCAGTGGCAGGCCCACGCCCGCTACGTCCCGGCCGGCGCCGGCACCACGCTGGTGGACCGCCTCGGCTGATCCCGGCGGACTCAATCCCCGAATCCTCCTGCCGATAGTAGGACTGTGTCACCGGGACGGCCCCGGTGCACGGTGACCCTTCAGGAGGTCCGCCCCGTGAGTCACGCCGCCGTTTCCCGGTACCAGCAGAACGACGTCTTCTCCATGTCCCCCGCCAAGCGGGTGGTGTTCCTGTACGGCCAGGTGCTGGTGAACCTGCGCCAGGCCGGCCGCCACATCGCCGCACGCGACATCGAGGCCCGCTCGCGCTGCCTCCTCCGCGCCCACGACATCGTGGCCGAGCTCCTCGCCACCCTCGACCTGGAGCAGGGCGGCAGCGTGGCCACCAGCCTGGCCCAGCTCTACGGCTGGGTGCTGCAGGAGATCGCCGTGGTGGACCGCACCATGAACGCCGCCCGGCTCGAGAAGCTGGTGGCGCTCGTGGCCGAGCTTCACGCCGCCTGGGACCAGGCCGAGCAGCAGTTGCGCGAGCCGGCCCCCGCGACCCAGGGGGCCTAGGGGGCGCCCTCCCACGGCGGGCGGCCCCCCGGCCTCCGCCCCGGCCGCTTCTGCCCCCCGGCCATTCCGACCCTAAAGGAATTTCCGCCCCCGGCCGATAGTGACCGGTAGGCAGGGTATTTCCTGGGGGTATACATGTCAGTCCAATCACTGCACGGGCTCGGGCTGGAGCCGGCGATGCCGCCGGCCCGGGCACAGCGCACAGCTGGCACGGGGAACCCGACGGGCGCCCCGGCGTCGGCGACCGGGGCCACGGAGCCCCGGGACGAAGTCGTGGTCTCCGAGCAGGCACGGGCCCTGGCCGGTGCCGGCGAGGGAAAGGCGGCCAGCAAGGCCGCACCGGAGAACGTGGAGCTCAAGCTCGACTTCCGGGAACTACGGAAGCTGGCCTCCGCCGAGCAGGAAGGGTGAGGGAGCCGGGGCAACGCGCAGCCTGACGCCGGGATCCGGCGCAGGCAGCCGGCATGCCCCGCTCCCGCCCGCCGAGATGCTCGTGGGAGACCTGCCTGACCCGCTGTTCCTGTCCGCGGCACGGACCCTCGAGGGGTACCGGACCGCGTACGCGCATTACCATCACCTGCTCGAGGCGCAGCGGCACGCGCTCCGGACCGGTGATTTCGTGGTGCTCTCCACCCTGGCGGAGGAGTCGGCGGGGCTGCTCGGGCGCATCGACGAGGCCAGTCGCCTCCCCGACGAGCTGGCCGGCGCCCTCGACCAGGCCGAAGGTCCCCAGGCGGACCAGGTCCGCGCCCTCCTGCTCACCGTGCAGCACGAGGCCGAGTCCGCCCAGCAGGGGATCCGCGCCTTCACCGCCGACCTCGAGGCCCGCCGCCGCACCCTCATGGGCACCCTCGAGAGCCTCGGCGGTCCCCCCGCCCCACCCCCGCCACCCGGCTGATTTTGCCCCCTTAAGTCCCTGCGAGCCCGGACGATAATGCAGCATGTAGGGCGTTCGTGCCGGGTGGTTGCAGGTCGGGATGTGGCCCGCCCGCAACCGGTTCAAGTCCCCGCACGACACGGGTCCCGGCCCCCTGACCGGACTCATGGCCTTCCCGCGGGAAGGCGCGGCGGCGGCGACTGCATTCAAGTCGCAGGCCGGCCTGCCGACAGTTCAAAGCAACTGAGGACATCATGACCATCGATCCGACCAAGTCTGGCAATATCCCGCTCAGTGGCGTCCGGCCCGACCAGGCCGGCCAGGGCCAGTCGGCGCGGCAGTCCGGCCAGGTGCGGACCGTGAGCCCCGAGGCGCAGAAGCCCGCGCCGCCGGCGCCGCCCGCGCAGGACTCGGTCAACCTCTCGGCCGACGCCCGCGCCGTGGACCGACCAGGCGACCAGCGCCGCCGGCCTCTCCCGCGACCGGCTGCAGGAAGTGCTCAAGCGCCTGACGTCCGGGTACTACGACAATCCTGAGGTAGTGGCCCAGGTGGCCGCCAAGGTGCAGCAGGACCTGACGGGCGCCTGAGCAGGAAGCATCACCCGAGCTCGAGGAGCGAGCCCAGATGAAGTGCCTCGTCGTGGATGACTCGGCCACCATGCGCCGCATCGTGGTCAACGCGCTCAAGAGCATCGGCTACGACAACGTGGTCGAGGCGGGCGACGGCAGCGACGCGCTGCAGAAGTGCGATGGGTCCATCGAGCTCATCATCACCGACTGGAACATGCCGGTGATGGGCGGGCTCGATTTCGTCAAGGCGCTCCGGGCCAACCCGGCCCACGCCAAGACGCCGATCCTCATGGTGACCACGCGGAGCGTCAAGGAGGACATCCTCCAGGCCGTCGAGGCCGGCGTCTCCAGCTACATCCTCAAGCCGTTCACGCCGCAGGTGCTGAAGGAGAAGATCGACCAGATCCTCTCCCTCGCCGCCTGAGCGCCGGCCCCGCGCCCCGGAGGGTGAAATGGATGCCGCCCAGGTCAAGGCGCTCGCCTCGGATCTCTCGAGCACCCTCGGGTTGCTCGGGCAGCTGGTGACCGAGCTCGAGAATCATCGCGACCAGTGGGACCAGCAGGGCCGCGTGCGGGAACTGGTGGCCCGCCTGGCCAAGCAGCGCAACCTCGACGAGCTGCCCACGTGCTGCTCCGCGCCCACGCGGAGATCACCGAGATCCTGGGCGGCATCCGGCTCACCCGCGAGGCCATCGAGGCCCACGCCGTGGAGCGGATCCGCGAGACCCAGAGCAAGCTCACCGACGTCACCAGCACCACCGAGAGCGCCACGCTCGAGCTCATGAACGGGCTCGACCGCTCCTCGAGCTCATCAACAACCTCGAGCAGCAGGCCGCCGAGAAGGCCGCCGCCGGCGGCTTCCAGGCCCTGCGCGACCAGGTAAGCGCCCTCTACAACCACCTCCAGTTCCAGGACATCACCGCCCAGCAGCTGGCGGGCGTCACCCAGTCGCTGCTGGAGCTCGAGGTCCGCGTCGGCGCCGTGGCCGCCATGTTCGACCGCACCCTCGGCGCCGCCTTCCGCCCCGACGCCGAGCCCGCGCCCGCCCTCGAGGCGCCCGCGGACTCCGCGCACCTCGCCTACAACCCGGACGCGACGATGAAGCGCACCCGCGCCGACCAGACGCAGGTGGACGTCACCTTCGCGCAAGCCCGCAATGGCCAGCCTGCCGAGCCCGGCTGCGCCGCCAGTCCCCGCGCCTGACCGCCCGGTGCGCCCCGCTGACGAGGTCCCGCTGGACGATGTCCAGCGGGACAAGCTGGCGCTCATGGGGCACATGGCCTCGTCCATCGCGCACGAGCTGTCCAACCCGCTGGCCACCATCGTGGCCAGCGCCCAGGCCATCCTGAGCCTCTGGCCCGCCCCCATGGGCCGGCGCGACTCGAGCTTCAGCCCGCCCGAGCTCGCGCCCCAGGGCGTGCCCATCCGCCAGCTCCGCGAGGACCTCGAGCTCATCCTCGCCGAGGCGCGCCGCGCCGGCGACATCGTGCACGGCCTCCTCGCCAGCGCCCGCAACCACCCGCCCGAGACCCGCCTCTGCTGGGCCGCCGACGTGGTGCGCCGCGCCGTGGCGCTCTCGCGCCACCACTGCAAGCTCCACAACATCGCTGCAGGCGCCCTTCTTCGATCCCGAGGAGGGCTACCCGCTCTGGACCCGTTTCCGCGGCGACGCCAACCAGCCAGGCAGGTGCTGCTCAACCTCATCATGAACGCGCAGCAGGCCATCACCGCCTGCCGCGGCTTCGGCACCATCCGCCTGACACTGGCGCCGGACGGCCCCGATCGCATCATCATCGGCGTCGAGGACGACGGCCCCGGAGCCCCCGAGGAGCTGCGCGAGGCCATCTTCCGCCCCTACTTCACCACCAAGCCCACCGGCGAGGGGACCGGCCTCGGCCTGTCCATCTCCCAGGGCCTCGTCCGCGCGCAGGGCGGCGACATCACCGTGGCCGCGCGCACCGAAGGCGGTGCCGTGTTCCGCATCGTGCTCCCCTCGGCGGCCCAGAGCGCCAGTCCCCGTCACCGACGGCGCCCGCCGCCGTGGCCGCGCTGCCCGCGCCGCGGCCCCCGCCGGCCAGGATTTGGGTGCCGGCCACCGCGTCCTCCTGGTGGACGACGCGCGGGATCCACATGGCGTCCGCCGCTTCCTGCCGCAGCGCCAGGGTTTCCAGGTCGCGGAAGTGGCCTGCGCCCAGGCCGCGCTCGACGTCCTCCGCGGCGAGACCTTCGATGCGGTCGTCTCCGACCTCCGCATGCCCGGCCTCTCCGGCGAGGAGTTCTTCGCCATCCTGAGCCGGGAGCCCTTCGGCATGGCCCGCCGCGTCATCTTCACCAGCGGCGACCTGCTGCGCGGCGAGACCCAGGCGTTCCTGCAGCAGTCCGGCTGTCCCTCGCTCGAGAAGGTACGAACTGGCCGAGCTGGTCCAGTTGCTCGAGACCCTCACCGCGCCCGCCCCGGCGCGCCGCGCCTCCGCCTGAGCGGGAGCCCATGCCGCAGCCCCTCGCCCTCGCGCCGCTCCCGATGCCGACCATCGACCTCCCGGCACCAGCGCCGACCGCCTGCCGCATTGCTGACGGGGTGCTGGCCCTCGACGCGCTGGGCTGGTGCGCGACGCCAACCCCGGCCGCCGAGCAGCCGGCATGCGCGGCGAGCTCCCGCGGCACCGCTGTCGACCGGCTGCTCTCCCCGCCGGCCGCCAGCCGGCCCCGGCAGGCCGGCTCGCCGGACGCCGCGAGCCGCGAGCCGCACGGCCGCGCCCGCACCGCCGACGGCCGCCGCCGCCTGCGACGTCACCCGGCCCCATCACCGGCTCCGGCACCGCCTGCCGCTGGGTGGTGCAGGTGCAGGAGACCGGCCCCCAGGGGTTCGAACCGCAGCGCCGCGAGTCCGCCAGATGGCCGCCGTGGCCACCCTCGCCGCCGGTATCGCCAACGACTTCAACAACTCGCTTGCCGCCATCACCGGCAGCATCGAGGCGGCCCGGCTCCGCATCGTCTCCCAGGACCGCGTGCCCCCGCGCGAGCTGCTCGAGGCCAAGGAAGCCACCCGCGCCGCCGCGCGCCTGGTGCGCCGGCTCCTCAACTTTGCGCGCCCCTCGCCCGGCCTCCGCCGCCCGCTCGACCCGGCCACCGTCCTCGAGGAAGCCGCGCAGGTGCTGCGCGACCTCGACCCGCGCGTCACCCTCGTCACCCGCGTGGACCACGGCGACTGGCGCATCCGCGCCGACCAGGAACAGCTCGTGGACCTGGTGGTGAGCCTCGGCATGAACGCCCTCGACGCCATGCCCGACGGCGGCATCCTCACCCTCGCCACCACCCGCGTGGCCGGCGGCGCCTGGGGCGAGGGCGCGTCCGCCACCGCGCAGGGCCGCGAGTTCGTGCGCCTCGAGGTGCGCGACACCGGCGTCGGCATCCCGGCCGAGGTGCTGCCGCGGATCTTCGAGCCGTTCTTCACCACCAAGGAAGCCGGCCGCGGCTCGGGGCTCGGCCTCGCCACCGCGTACACCGTGCTGCAGCAGCACGAGGCCGGCATCACCGTGGAGAGCGCCCCCGGCGTGGGGTCCGTCTTCCAGGTGTTCCTGCCCCGCACCCTCGATCCGCTCGCCACCGCGGCGCCCTCGCTCTCCCTCGAGCCCGGCACCGGCAGCGGCACCATCCTGCTGGTGGACGACGAGGCCGCCGTCCGCCGCCCCTCCGTCAGGCCCTCGGGCTCTGCGGCTACACCGTCGTGGAGGCGCGCGACGGCCTCGAGGCCCTCCGGCTCCATGCGGCGGGCGGCCCCGTGGACCTGGTCCTCCTCGACGTCAAGATGCCGGGCATGTCGGGCTGGGACGTGCTGGCCGAGCTCAAGCGCCGCGCCCCCGCGCTGCCCGTGGTGCTGACGAGCGGCTACACCCAGGAGGACAGCACCCCGCCCGCCGAGGCCGCGCGGCCGGACGCCTACCTGCCCAAGCCGTCTACGACCTGGCCGAACTCACCGCGGTGGTGCGCCGCCTCCTGAACCGGCCCCGCCCTGCCGATACTGGGAGCACATGAAAGCGCTCATCATCGAGGACGAACCGATGGTTCGCCTCCTGCTCAAGCGGCTCCTGACCCGCTTCTTCCCGCACAACGTCCTCGAGGCGTCGGACGGGGAGGAGGGGCTCGCCATCGTGGAGCGCGAGCGGCCGGTCATCGTCTTCTGCGACATCTTCATGCCCCGCCTCGACGGCGTGGGCTTCCTGGAGCGGCTGCGCGCCGACCCCGAGTACAAGGACCTCCCCGTCGTGGCCATCTCCTCGGCCAAGGACCGGGACCTGGTGCTCAAGCTGGTGGAGCTCCGCATCGCGGACTACATCGTGAAGCCCATCGAGCTCGAACCCACCTTCCGCCGGCTGGAGCGGCTCATCCCCGCCCTGCTCGAGCCCAAGGGGCAGGAGGCGCCGCAGTCGTAGCATGCCGCACCGTGCGCCGCGCCGTGGCCGCCCTGCCGGGCGGCCCTTTTTCGTGCCCGGCCTGCCGCGCTAGCTTCGGGAGGCATGTCCCGCCAGAACATCTCGAGCGGCGCCCCGTGGGAGCCCATCGTCGGCTATTCGCGCGCCGTGCGCGTCGGCAGCACCATCCACGTGGCCGGCACCACCGCCACCGGCCCGGACGGCACCCTCGTCGGCCACGGCGACGCCTACGCCCAGGCGCGGCAGGCGCTCGCCAACATCGGCCGCGCCCTGGCGCAGGCCGGGGCCGGGTTCGAGCACGTAGTGCGCACCCGCATCTACGTCACCGACATCACGCAGTGGGAGGCCATCGGCCGCGCCCACGGCGAGGTGTTCTGGGACATCCGCCCTGCTGCCACCATGGTCGAGGTCGCTGCTCATCGACCCGGCCATGCCTGTCGAGATCGAGGCCGACGCCATCTCCCGATGCCTGACCCGATCGTCGTCGTGGACGCCTTCGCCGACCGGCCCTTCGCCGGCAACCCCGCCGCCGTCTGCGTCCTCCCCGGCCCGCGCGACCCCGCCTGGATGGCCCTCGTGGCGCGCGAGATGAACTTGGCGGAGACCGCCTTCCTCCACCGCCAGGAGGACGGCTTGCGCTCCGCTGGTTCACCGGTCACCGAGGTGGACCTTCTGCGGCCACGCCACCCTCGCCAGCGCGCACGTGCTCTGGCAGGAGGGCTGGCTCCCCGGCGGCGAGACCGCGCGCTTCCACACCCGGAGTGGCCCTCACCGCGCGCCGCGCGGGCAGTCTCATCGAGATGGACTTCCCCGCCGAGCGGGCCGTCGCCGCGCCGCCCCCGCCGGGACTGCTGGCCGGGCTGGGCGTGCGCGCAGCGGCGTGGACCGGCGCCAACCGGATGGACCTCTTCGTGGAGCTGGCGGACGCGGCCGAGCTGCGGGCGCTGGCCCCCGACATGGGCGCGCTGGCGCGGCTCGGCGGTCGTGGCGTCATCGTCACCGCGCGCGCCGAGGCGGGGAGCGGCCTCGACTTCATCTCCCGCTTCTTCGGCCCCGCCTGCGGCGTGCCGGAGGACCCCGTCACCGGCTCCGCCCATTGCGCCCTCGCCCCGCACTGGCACGAGCGGCTCGGCAAGGACACCATGCTCGGCTACCAGGCGTCGCAGCGCGGCGGGCAGGTGCGCGTCACCGTCCGCGGTGATCGCGTGCTGCTCGCGGGCCAGGCCATCACAGCGTGGCGGGGAGTGCTGGCATGAAGGTCTACCTGTCGGTGGACATGGAGGGCGTGGCCGG
>JBGAOL010000376.1:0-4377 GCA_044221825.1 Gemmatimonadales bacterium | reverse complement strand
GCCTCGCGGACACCGCCGGGGCGGAGGTGGTGGGGCGGCTGTCGCAGCAGGTGGCCAGTCCCAATCCCGCCACGCTGATCGGGGAGGGGAAGGTCGAGGAGCTCCGGGCGCTCGCGCAGGAGACGCGGGCCAGCCTCGTGCTCTTCGACGAGGAGCTCACCCCGAACCAGGGCGCCAACCTCGAGCAGGAGCTCAAGCTCCGCGTCATGGACCGGGCCGAGCTCATCCTCGACATCTTCTCCACCCGGGCGCGCACCCACGAGGCCAAGCTGCAGGTGGAGCTGGCGCAGCTCGAGTACCTGCTGCCGCGGCTGGCGCGGATGTGGACGCACCTGTCGCGTATCCGCGGCGGCATCGGCCTGCGGGGCCCGGGCGAGACGCAGCTCGAGACCGACCGCCGGATGATCCGGAAGAAGATCCAGTTCCTCCGGGAGAAGCTCCGCGACTGGGAGAAGCACCGCGACGTGCTGCGCGCCGGCCGGAGCGACCTGCTCGACGTGGCGCTGGTGGGCTACACCAACGCCGGCAAGTCGAGCGTGCTCCGCATGCTCTCCGGCGCCCACGACATCTTCGTCGAGGACCGGCTCTTCGCCACGCTGGACACGCTGACGCGCGAGGTGGACCTGGGCGAGGGGTGCCGCGCGCGGGTGAGCGACACCGTCGGCTTCATCCGCAAGCTGCCGCACCACCTGGTGGCGAGCTTCCGCGCCACGCTCGAGGAGGTGCGTGAGGCGGACCTGCTGCTCCACGTCATCGACGCCAGCCACCCGGGGTGGGAGGAGCAGATGCGGGTGGTGGACCAGGTGCTCGAGGAGATCGGCGTCGGCGAGCGGCCGGTGGTGCCGGTCTTCAACAAGATGGACGCCGTGCCCGACCCCGGCGCCTTCGCGGCGCGGGTGGGGGAGCTCTACCCGGAGTCGGTGCTCGCCACCACGGTGCGGATGGACGGGCTCGAGGCGGTGAAGGCCGAGCTCTGCCGCCGGGAGCGGGCGCGGCGGCCGGCGGTGGTGGTGCACGTGCCCCTGGCGGACGGGGCGCGGCTGGCGTCGCTCTACCGCATGGGGGAGGTGCTGGGGCAGGCCACGGCGCAGGAGCATCACCTGGTGACGGTGCGGCTGGAGCCGTGGCAGGCGGAGGGGCTCAGGCGGGAGGGGCTGGCGGTGGCGGTGGCCAGGTGGAACCGGCGCCGGCCCTCGGTCCGGCGGCGGGCCGCGCGTGGTAGGCGGGTAGTCCGATCCGACGTAGGCGGCCGGCGGTATTCCCGCCCTTACGCACGTTCGTCGAGATCGACGATATATCGTGCGCAGGTGGCGATCGTGGGAGGTGGGATCTGCGAGAGAAGGAAGCCCCTCTCCACGCCGGTGGAGAGGGGCTTCGAGATCGTGGCCGGAGCCCGTCCGGGCTATAGGCCGCGCGTACGGATGGGGGCTAGATCTTGCCGGAGAGCACGGACTCGAGGATGAGCCAGCGGTTCATGCCGGCGAGCTTCTGGTGCATGCGGGTCATCGGCGGGCCGCCGGGGGCGTTCTCTTCCTCGATCTGCAGGTCGGCGAGGGCGTCGAGGCCGGCGGCGGCGAACTTCCGGAGGCCCTTGTCGAGCGCCAGGCCGGCCGTGCGGAAGTTGAAGAGGGTCGAGAACTGGAGGGTGTAGCCCAGGTCGCCGAGCTGCTGGTTGGTGATCAGCTTGCCGGCCTGCTTGGCCTTCCCCCAGTAGAGCGACGGGCTCAGGTTGAAGCCCAGCATCTGGTTGGGGTAGTACTTCCGCACGCCCTCGGCGAACTCCTGCGGCTGCTCGATCTCCACGTTGTTGAACTCCGCCCAGATCACGTCGCAGCCGAGCTCCGAGCCTCCCACGCATCCTCGACGGCCATCTTCACGCCGCCGGCCGACTGGCCGGGGAGCGCGCCGTCCACCGAGTCGGTGCGCGCGATGATCACCAGCTCCTGCCCCATCGCCTCGGCGGCGGCCTTGATGGCCTTGAGCTTGGCGAGCCAGGCGGCGCGGGGGATGAGGACCTTGTCGCGCTTGGCCTTGCCGACGTTGACGATGTGGCCGCAGGTGCGGTCGGCCGGGTCCTGGTTCTCGAGGTGGACGCCGCCCACGCGGGCGCGCACCAGCTCGGTGGCCAGGGCAAAGGTCTGCGTCGGGCCGCCGAAGCCGGCCTCCATGTCCACGAACATCGGCGGCACGGAGAGGAGCTCCTTGCCCTCGGTGTCGTAGTAGTGGGTGTGGCGGGCGCCCTCGATGCCCTTCCAGAGCTCGAGCGCCAGCTCCACCATCTGCTGCGACTGGTAGACGCCGATGTCGGGGTACATGTTCTTGACGGCGGCCAGCTGCCAGCCGGAGCCATAGAGCGCCTTGAAGCCGAGCCGCGTCATGAGGGCGGCGGTGTAGGCGTCATAGGCACCGGCGGTGTGGACGAAGGAGCCCTTGTCGCGGGCCTCGTGGAGGAGGCGGCGGAGCTTGGTGCCCGGCGCTTCCTGCTCGGGCGGGGCGAGGAGCTTGGCGATCTCGTCGCGGGGGTAGGTGGCGGCCTTGCTGACGGGCGGGGTGGTAGCGGCCATGGGGCTCCTCAGGAGGCGGCGGCTCGGGCTCCGGGCGCGGGATTCGCCGGTAAAGGGCACAGACGACGCGGGCCGGTCTGGCCGGCCCTTGCAACTGCATAGATAATCATACAGGTTGTGAAAGATTTCACAAGGGAGGAACTGCCGAGCCGTCGCTCGGCGGGTACTGCAGGGTTTTGCCGGTACTGGGTGGTGTTTGGATCAAGCACGATGGTGGGATCGAGTCGGCGAATGGTTTGGGGAAGCTCCAGAGGTGTGGGGTGGTCCCTGAGCGAGGGCGGGGTTGCACGGGGTTTGCACTACAGGGGCGGGCTGGCAGGCGGCCCCGGGGCACTAGTTTGCGGGGCTTGAGCGCGTATCTCATTGCAGGTCAACATCTTTCCTCATGCGGCGGGAGTGGTCATGGCGGACGGCTTGAGCCAGGTGGTGGAGCGGATCCAGCGAGGGAATGCCACAGTTGGCATCATCGGGCTGGGCTATGTGGGGCTCCCGCTGGCGGTGGAATGCGCCCGGAGCGGCTTCAAGGTCCTGGGCTTCGACATCAGCGAGCCGGTCTGCAGCGGCATCAATGCCGGGAAGAGTCACGTGGAGGACGTGCCGACCGAGCAGCTGGCCGGCTACGTGAAGAAGGGCCTGATCACGGCCACCACGGACTTCGGCCGGCTCAAGGAGGCGGACGTCATCTCCATCTGCGTCCCCACCCCCCTCAACAAGATCAAGGATCCCGACCTCAGCTACGTGGTCAGCGCCGCCATGTCGGTCAAGGCGACGCTCCGCCCCGGCCAGGTGATCATCCTGGAGAGCACCACCTACCCGGGCACCACCCGCGAGGTGCTGCTGCCGGCGTTCGAGGAGACGGGGCTCAAGGTGGGCGTGGACTTCGGGCTCTGCTTCAGTCCCGAGCGGGTGGACCCGGGCAATCCCACCTGGCAGACGCGCAACACGCCGAAGGTGATCGGCGGCATCACCAAGCGCTGCAACGAGGCGGCGCTGGCGCTCTACTCCAAGGTGTTCGACACCATGGTGCCGGTGGAGAGCCCCGAGGCGGCGGAGCTGGTGAAGGTGTACGAGAACACCTTCCGCATGATCAACATCGCGCTGGCCAACGAGCTGGCGCAGGCGTGCGACAAGCTCGGGCTCGATGTCTGGGGCGTCATCGACGCCACGGGCACCAAGCCGTTCGGCTTCATGAAGTTCACGCCGGCCCCGGGCTCGGCGGGCACTGCATCCCGCTCGACCCGCACTACCTGTCGTGGAAGATGCGGACGCTGCAGTACAAGACCCGCATGATCGAGCTGGCGAGCGAGATCAACGCCGAGATGCCGGTGTACGTGGTGCGGAAGGCGTCGGACGCGCTGAACGAGCACTGCAAGGCCATGAAGGGCTCCAAGGTGCTGGTGCTCGGCGTCGCCTACAAGAAGAACATCAGCGACCTGCGCGAGAGCCCGGCGCTCGACATCATCAAGCTGCTGCAGGAGAAGGGCGCCAAGGTGAGCTTCCACGATCCGCACTGCCCGGAGATCAAGGACGACGGGCACACGCCGATCCAGGGGCTGCCGATGCACAGCGTGCCGCTGACGGACGAGGCGCTCAAGGCGTCGGACCTGGTGCTGGTGGTGACGGACCACTCGGGACTCGACTACGAGCGGGTGCTCAAGGTGGCGCCGCTGGTGCTCGACACGCGGGGGTGCTCAAGGGGCGCGAGGACGCGAAGCTCGGGGCTCAGCCGGTAGTCTTGATCGCTGCGTCGCTGAGGGTGCCGAGGGGCGCAGAAGGATCGTGCCTGGGTGGGCCCGGTGGGGGAAACCACAGA
>JBGAOL010000375.1:0-4125 GCA_044221825.1 Gemmatimonadales bacterium | reverse complement strand
GGGCGGACCGTAGCGGGTGACTCCCGGGATGGCGCCGAGCCCGTCCCAGAAGCGTTCCACCAGCGCCTGGCCATGGGCATGGAGCCGGCGGGCGGCATCATCGAGGCGGGCCCGGCGGGTGGGGCCCTCGCCGAGGGAGGCGATGAAGTCGACCGCCGCGGCGGCGCCCACGATCCCCTCGTGGTTCAGGGTGCCGGTCTCGAGCCGCTCGGGCGCGTCGTTGGAGGCGGGCTCGAGCTTCGGGACGTCGAGCGCCTCAACCGCCGTACGCCGGCCGAAGAGGATGCCGACGTGGGGGCCATAGAACTTGTAGCTGGAGCAGGCGAGGAAGTCGCAGCCGATGGCCTGCACGTTGATGCGCCCGTGGGCGGCGAAGTGGACGGCGTCGACGAAGGTCAGCGCGCCCGCCGCGCGGGCCAGGGACGCCGCACGGGCCACGTCGCTGATGGTACCGAGGGCGTTGGAGGCGGCGCCGATGGCGACGAGCCGAGTGCGCGGGCCGATGGTGCGCTCCAAGGCGGCGTAGTCGAGTTCCCCGCTCTCGAGGTGCAGCGGCACCCAGCGCAGGGTGATGCCACGCTCGCGCGCGAGCGCCTGCCACGGGGCCACATTGGCGTGATGGTCGAGCTCCGTCACCACCACCTCGTCGCCAGGCCCCCAGGCGCGGCCCAGGGCGCGGGCCAGGTGGAAGGTGAGCGTGGTCATGTTGTTGCCGAAGGCCACCTCGTTCGCGCCGCACTGGAAGAAGTCGGCGTAGGCCTGGCGCGCGGCGAGGAGCGCGGCGTCGGTCTCGATGCTGGTGGGATAGACCCAGTGGGTGTTGGCGTTGTGGTGGTACAGGTAGTCGGTGATGGCCTCGACCACCGAGGAAGGCACCTGGGTGCCGCCTGGGCCGTCGAAGTACGCCACCGCCTGGCCACCATGAGTGCGGGCCAGCGCCGGGAACTGGCGGCGGACCCGGTCGAGATCGTAGCCGGCGTGCATCGTGGAGACAGCGGTCATGGCAGGCGGGGCAGGACGGGAGAAAGGGATGGCGGCGTCGAGTCGTGAAGATGGGCACGCGCCTCGGCGCTGTCCACCAGCACCAGCAGGGTCTCGAATTCGGTGCGCCCACGCCGGAGGCGCTCCTGGGCGACGGCACGGGCCTCGTCGAAGCGGCGAAGGGTGCTCAGGCAGCCCACGAGCCGGGCCGCCGTCATGTCGCGCCCGGGGGCCAGGCCGAGGGCGAGCTGGTACTGGATGACGGCGCGCTCGCAGTGGCCGGTGCGGCGCTCGAAGGAACCGCGGTCGTCGTAGACCTGCGGATCGCGGTCGAAGAGGGTGATGGCGTAGGCATAGGCACCGCGGGCGTCGGCCTCACGGTCGTCGAGCACCATCTGGCCGGCGTAGTTGCGCCAGGCCCAGTAGCTCCGGGGCGCATCGAGGAGGGTCTGGGCGTACAGGGTGCGGGAGTCCCGCCAGGCCGGCGCCCGGGTGGCACTCCGCCCGATCCCGAGGGCCAGCAGGACCAGGATGCCCGCCCCTGCCGCCATGCGGGCCGCGTCGCTCCGCTCTGCAGCCCAGAGCTCCGCCAGGGCCGCCACGACCAGCACGAAGCCCACGCTCGGCAGGAAGAGGGTACGCTCCGCCGCGATGATGCCGGTGGGCGCCAGCAAGTTGGCCACCGGGAGCAGGGAGGCACCCATCCAGGCGAGCCCCGTCAGGGTGAGCGGGGCCATGCGGCGAAAACGGAGCGCGAGGTAAGCCACGAAGAGCAGGACGCAGGTTCCAGCGAACTGCGCGGGCCCGAGGCCACTCGCCACCATGATCTCCTGCGGGCTGTAGTCCGCCGACAGCGCCGCCGGCCAGACCAGCAGCCGCCCCCAGAGCGACACGACGCCCAGCATGGTGAGCACCCGGAAGGGCCAGGCCAGTCCCACCCACGCCGCGTGGGCCTCCTCCCCGCCCAGGGAGCCGGTGACCGCGGTCCGGACCGCGAGCCACGCCATGGCCACCAGCGCGAGCGGCAGGAGCAGGCGGCCCCTCTCGCGCCACGAGGCGCGCGGCAGCACCGGCTCGAGTGCCAGCAGGAGGAGCGGGAAGATGGCGCCCGTCTCCTTGGTGAGGCACGCGGCGAGGTAGCAGGCGGCGATGAGGCCGCGCCGGTGGTGGGTGTATCCCTCGCGCCGCGCATCGACATAGGCGAGGGCGCCCGCCAGCATGAAGCCGGCGGTCCAGAGTTCCCCCTGCCCCACGACGTTGGCCACCGCCTCGACGTGCACCGGATGCACGGCGAAGAGCGCTCCCGCAAGCGCGGCCCGGCCCTCCGAGAGGAACCGCCGCGCCAGGAGGAAGACGAGCCCCGCCACGAGCGCGTACCCGAGCACGCTCACGAGGTGAAAGACCAGCGGCCTGCCCTGCCCCACCACCCATTGCACGGCGAAGCCGATCACCGTGAGCGGCCGGTACAGCCGGCCGGGCCCCACCAGCGGCACCTCGGGCCAGTAGGTCTCCAGGAAGCGATGCGGGGCGGTGAGAAGCTGGTGCGCGGCCCCGTTGTTGACGACGAGCTGGACGTCGTCATATGCGAAGCCGTTGGGCAGGCTGGTGAGGGAGGCCGCCAGGGCGAGTCCCGCCACCACGAGCAGCGGGAGCCGGCCCCGCAGAATCTGCCGGGGGGGCGTCTGGCCCTCAGCCATGCGCCGTGACGGGAGTCGGGCAGTTCAGGCGATTTCCGGCGAGGGCTGCCGGGTGACGCAAATCGATCTTGGGCAGGGACGACTCCTCAAGGCGTTACAGGATAGTGACTTACCGCTTCGGCCTCGAACCGGCGCGGCCCGGCACGGTTGCTGCTTTGGAGAGAGTGCGGCCGATACCCGTCGGCCTCCCAGCGGCACCGTGCCGCGTCACGCTCGGCCAGAGATCGGTCCCATGAAGCCTGCCGTCCCGAACGACCAGCAGCGCCACGAGTACCTCCGCACCCTGTGGGGGAAGGAAGGCTCCCTGGGCCGGGCGGCCTGGCGCTATGCCACGATGACCGGTGACACGGTCTTCGCGGTGCAGGAGATGGTGCGCAACCAGCTGGCGCGCCCGGTCCCGGGGCTCTGGAACCAGATCCCGCTCAACCTCGCCGAGCAGCCCGCCCTCCAGGAAGAGCTGACGCTGGCCCTCGACGCGCAGCGCGAGGAAGTGCGCCGCGCCTCGGGCCGACGCTTCACCATGCTGGCGCTGCTGCAGCAGGCCGCGCTCCGCGACCTGACGGACGCCCACAAGGCCGGCAAGGCTGGCTTCCGCGAGCTCACGATCGCCGAGGCGCGCTGCCGCGACCTGGCGCTGATCGCGCGAGTGCTGGTGGAGCAGCTCGCCATGCGCGAGGCGGCCCACGAACTGGGCGATGATCATCCCGCCGACCTCACCGCCTGCCGCCTGCTCTACTGGGCCGCGCAGGAGGCGCTCGACGAATTCGACAAGAAGCTCGAGGCGGGCGCTCCGCTCGCCGAGGCGCTGGCCATCGAGGTGCTGCTCGAATCGGTCCCGAGCGGCGTCACGGGCGAGTAGGTTCGCCGGCCCAGTGTCCAGCCCGGGGGCGCCTGCCCCCGGGCTTCGTGTTGTCGGCTAGGGCGTGAGCGGCTCGCGCCGGGGCAGCATCCGCACGATCCAGAGCCCGTTGTTGTCGTCGTTCACGTAGGCCAGCCCGTCGCGCACCACCACGCCCCAGGTCATGGCGCTGTTGGCCACGTGGCCTTCCATGTCGGCGGTGTTGACGTGGACGATCTCGCGCGCCTGGGCGCGGAGGTCGCCGCGCAGCTCGCCCGAGATGTCGAAGGCGCGGAAGCCGGCGTTGTAGGCGCCCATGTAGAGCGTGTCGCCGGCCACCCAGACGTTGTGGACGCCGCCGTACTCGGGCTCGTACCAGGCCACGGACTTTGGGTGCTCGATGTCGCTCACGTCCACCACCTGCAGGCGGCCGTAGGCGCGATACGCCGCGGCGTCCCTGGCGCCCTTGACCGCGGAACCGGGGAAGACCTCGTCCGCGATGAACACGTACTGATTGTGGCGCCATGCCGTGTGCGTGCCGCGGATGAAGCCGGGGCCGCCGGTGGCCTCGACGTCGCGGTAGAGGGCGTTGAGGTCGTACTTGTACTG
>JBGAOL010000374.1:0-4140 GCA_044221825.1 Gemmatimonadales bacterium | reverse complement strand
GCCAGATCGCGCTCCGCCGCGTGCCGAACATCGACGAGCTGCTGGGCAGCACGTACGAGTTCAAGATCATCAAGCTCAACAAGCGCCGGCGGAACATCGTGGTGAGCCGCCGCGTGATCCTCGAGAACGAGCGGGCGCACAAGCGCGAGCACTTGATGAAGGAGCTCGCGGTGGGCCAGGTGCGGAAGGGCATCGTCAAGAACATCACCGACTTCGGCGCGTTCATCGACCTCGGCGGTGTCGACGGCCTGCTCCACATCACCGACATGTCGTACGGCCGCGTGTCGCACCCCACCGAGATGGTGGCCATCGGCAAGGAAGTCGAGGTCAAGATCCTCGACATCGACTGGCAGCGCGAGCGCATCAGCCTCGGCATGAAGCAGCTCCAGCCGTACCCGTGGCAGAAGGTGGCGGAGCGCTACCCGGTGGGCACCCGCGTGCAGGGCAAGGTGGTCTCGATCACCAACTACGGCGCGTTCGTGGAGCTCGAGCCGGGCATCGAGGGCCTGGTGCACATCTCCGAGATGAGCTGGACGCGCAACGTCCGCCATCCCTCGAAGATCGTCTCCATCGGCGAGACCATCGAGGCCGTGGTGCTCAAGGTGGACGAGTCGGAGGAGAAGATCTCCCTCGGCATGAAGCAGACCGAGCAGGATCCGTGGACGGTGCTGCCGCTCAAGTACCCGGTGGGCACCCGCCTCGCGGGCAAGGTGCGGAACCTCACCAGCTTCGGCGCCTTCGTGGAGATCGAGCCGGGCATCGACGGCCTGATCCACATCTCCGACATGTCGTGGACCAAGCGGGTGCAGCACCCGTCGGAGGTGGTGAAGAAGGGCGACAACGTCAACGTCGTCATCCTCAACATCGACGCGGACAACAAGCGCATCTCCCTCGGCCTCAAGCAGGCGGAGGAGGATCCGTGGCTCCGCATCGGCGAGACCTTCCCGCTCGGCACCGAGCTCCGCGGCCGCGTCGCCCGCCTGATGGACAAGGGCGTGGTGGTGGACCTCGGCAACGACATCGAGGGCTTCGTCCCGATGTCGCAGCTCGGCGTGGCCAACATCGAGCAGCCGGGCGACGCCGTGAAGGAAGGCCAGGCGGTGGACCTCAAGGTGCTCGAGGTGGACCCGATCCATCACCGGATCGTGCTCGCCGCGGTCGGGTATCCCGACGAGCCGATCATCCCGCCCACCCGGCCGGTGATCGACGAGAGCCCCGCGGACGACTGAGTCCGGCCGGTTGCTGCCCCGGCGGGCCGCCCTCCCTGGAGGGCGGCCCGTCGTGCTTTTTCGGAACATCGGCCCGCCACGGTGCTCATTTGTCCCGCGCCTTGCCATGCCTGCCGGGGAGGATGGCCCGGGGGGTCCGAAGCGATCTGTCGTGCTGGCAACGACTTACGCGTTGTGCACGACAATTGCCATAGGAGTGAGCAGACCCGTCCCACGGACGCTCACGATGACCGAGACCTCGACCCCGCCGGCCCCGCGCCCTGCCTGCTCCCTCCGGAGCGAGGCGGGCATGACCATGATCGAGCTGATGGCCACCATGGCCATCGTCGGCTCGCTCGCGAGCATCGCGGTGCCCAAGTACCACGAGATCACCGACGCCGCCCGCGTGGCGCGCGCGATCGGCGACATCCAGGCCATCCAGAGCACGCTCGACACCCGCGACACCCTCCCGGACGTCCTCGCCACCGCGGGGATCAGCCTGCGGGACCCCTGGGGCCAGCCGTACGTGTACGTGAAGTTTGCCACGGGCGGGGTGCCGCGCACCGATCGCTTCGGGGTGCCGGTCAACAACACCTACGACGTGTACAGCCTGGGTCGCGACGGGGCCACTTCCGGCTCCCTCAACGCGGGCCCGAGCCTCGATGACGTGGTCCGCGCCAGTGATGGCGGCTGGATCGGCGCCGCCTCCCGCTTCTGACCTCGCGAGGGCTCCCTTCATGACCGCCCCGACCGCCCGTCCCCCCGAGTCCGCTCCGCTGGAGCCGACCGCGCCCCGTGGCCCCCAGTACCGCTCGCTGGCCGACGGCGAGCTGGCGACGGCCTGGAGCCTCAAGGACTTCTTCTCGAACGTCAACACGGTGCTCCGGCTGCCGGCGCGCCCCAAGCCGTCGGCGGCACAGGCCGCGGCGGACGCCAAGGCGAAGGCCGGCCTCAAGCTCCCGACGCTCGAGCAGCTGCACATCCCGCGCTGGGCCCTGGTGGCCGGCGCCCTGCTGACCATCGGGTACGTGGGGGTCCGGCCGCTGGTGGCCTCGTTCCTGGCGGGCAGCACGCTGCCGCTCGACCCGGCCTACGGCGTGTGGCAGGCCGAGGGCGGGAAGTACACCGGGCGGATGTTCGAGCTGACCGAGCACACCATCGCCTTCCGCACCAGTCGCGACTCGCCGGACTACACCTGGCACAAGGTCACCGGCCACCGGAGCCGTACCGCCGGCGATTCCACCCTGTTCACGGTGGAGTATGAGGAGTCGGGGCGGACGGCGGAGTTCGGGTTCTGGCTGCTCCAGCAGCGCAAGCCGCTCATCCACGTCCAGCACCAGGCCGGCGTGACCTGGAACAAGACGCCCTTCGAGCCGCAGCGCCCCCGCTGACCGGGCGCCGGATGCGATGCGGGCCGTCCCCCTCGGGGGACGGCCCGCCGGCGTTTGGCCCCCCGCCGCCTTACCCACATCCCGGTCCGCTCCTATCTTCCCGCCCATGCCCACACCCCGTGACCTCCTCGACGAGCTGCACCACCGCCAGGCCCAGGCCGAGCAGGGCGGGGGCCCCGAGCGCATCGCGCAGCAGCACAAGAAGGGCAAGCTCTCCGCGCGCGAGCGCCTGGACCTGCTGCTCGATCCCGGCAGCTTCACGGAGCTGGACCGCTTCGTGACCCACCGCTGCACCGACTTCGGCCTCGCGGCCCAGCAGTATCCGGGGGACGGCGTGGTGACGGGGCACGGGCGGATCGACGGGCGGTTGGTGTACGTGTTCTCGCAGGACTTCACCGTCTTCGGCGGCTCCCTTTCGGAGACCCACGCCCAGAAGATCTGCAAGGTGATGGACCTCGCGGTCCGTAACGGGGCGCCCATCATCGGGCTCAACGACTCGGGTGGTGCCCGCATCCAGGAGGGCGTGGCCTCCCTCGGCGGCTACGCCGACATCTTCCTCCGCAACACCCTGGCGAGCGGCGTGGTACCGCAGATCTCGGTGATCCTGGGGCCCTGCGCCGGCGGCGCGGTGTACAGCCCCGCGATCACCGACTTCGTCTTCATGGTGCGCGGGGTGAGCTACATGTTCGTGACCGGCCCCAATGTGGTGAAGACCGTCACCCATGAAGACGTCAGCTTCGACCAGCTCGGCGGGGCCGATATCCATGGGGGCACCAGCGGCGTCGCCCACTTCGTGCACGACACCGAACCCGAATGCCTGGCCGCGGTGCGGGCGCTGGTGGCCTACCTGCCGCAGAACAACCTCGACGATCCGCCGGTCCTGCCCGAACCCGCCGGCGTGGCCGCCGACCAGGCTGAGCGGCTGCTCGACGTCATCCCCGACCACCCGGCCAAGCCCTACGACATGCACGAGGTGCTCCGGCTGGTGATGGATCCGGACAGCTGGTTCGAGGTGCAACCGGATTACGCCGGCAACATCCTCACCGGCCTGGCGCGGCTCGGCGGGCGGCCGGTGGCGGTGATCGCCAACCAGCCGGCGGTGCTGGCGGGGGTGCTGGACATCGCGGCGTCACTCAAGGCGGCGCGCTTCATCCGCTTCGCCGACTGCTTCAACCTGCCCATCGTCACCTTCGAGGACGTGCCGGGCTTCCTGCCCGGCGTGGCGCAGGAGCACGGCGGCATCATCAAGCACGGTGCCAAGCTGCTGTTCGCCTACTGCGAGGCCACCGTGCCGAAGCTCACCGTGATCACGCGGAAGGCGTACGGCGGCGCCTACGACGTGATGAGTTCCAAGCACATCCGGGGCGACGTGAACCTGGCGTGGCCCACCGCGGAGATCGCGGTGATGGGGCCCAAGGGCGCGGTCGAGATCCTCTTCAAGAAGGAGATCGAGCAGGCCCCCGACCGCGAGGCCGAGACCCAGCGGCGCATCGACGCCTACACGCGGACCTTCGCCAATCCCTACCAGGCCGCCGCCCGCG
>JBGAOL010000373.1:0-4142 GCA_044221825.1 Gemmatimonadales bacterium | reverse complement strand
TGAGGGTCTGCAGGGGGCCGCGGAGGTCGTGCGCCATCCCGCGCGAGAGCGAGCCCATGACCTGGGCGCGATCGGCGCGGAGGAGCAGTTCCTCGAGCTGGGTGGGGCTCAGGGCCCGGGCGTGGGGCTCGGTCGTGGCGGCGCTCGTCACTCGGGGGTCTCCTGGGGGCCCCGAGAAGCTAGCGGGGTGGCCGGCCGAGCGGCACCCATCGGGCCCGCGGGCTGACGCCCGGGCGTCAGTCCGCGGCGCTCGGGGCTAGCGGAGCGAGATCCAGACCCCATCCACGATGGGGTCGGCCAGGTGGCGGCGCTGGATCACGGCCAGCATGCTCTCGCTGATGGTGGCGCCGCTGGCGAGCAGCTTCACGCCGGAGCTGGTGCAGAGGTCCCGGGCCAGCACCATGCCCACGGCGAGGCGGTCCACCGCGATCTCGGCGCGGGTGGAGTGCCACTCCTCGCGCGGGCGGTCCAGCACCACCGACTCGAGGTGGCGGAGCGCCACCGGGTCGTACCAGGTGCCGGCGTGGCCGGAGAGCTGCTCGATCACCTCGGCCGGCTTCTTCCGGAGCGCGGTGCCACCGTCGAGCAGGCGGTAGAAGTCGATCGCCACCCGGAGGATGCGCGAGCGCAGCGGGATCTGCCCCGAGACGAAGTGCGAGGGCTGCCCGGTGCCGTCCCAGTTCTCGTACACGCCGCCGATGATCTCGCCCGCGCCCTTGAGGCGTTCGACGGCCTCGAGCAGGGCGGTGCTCACCACCGCGTAGTGCCAGTCGGGATAGGCCGGGGCGCCGCTGTGCTGGTGGGCGGCGTCCACCACCTTGCCGATCTCGTGCAGCTGGGCGGCGAGCTCGAGGTCGTGCACCAGTTCCGCGGGAACCTCGAAGCGCTCGGCGATGCGCCGCGCCAGCGAGGCCAGCCGCTTGCCGCGCTCGGCGGCGCCGGGGAGGCCCAGGTCCACCAGGTGGATCAGCAGCTCCAGCAGCTGGTCGAAGCTCCGGCCCAGCTGCTGGTGCAGGTGGGCCATGGCGTCGCGGTCGTGGCGCAGCTGGTCCTGCAGGCGCTTGATGCGGAGGCTGGCCCGCACCCGCGCCAGGAGCTCGGGCAGCTCGATCGGCTTGGTGAGGTACTCGTCCACGCCGAGGTTGAGGCCCTCGACCTTGAGCGCGGTGTCGGTGAAGCCGGAGAGCACCACGAAGATGCAGTCGCGGAGCTCCGGGTCCTCCCGCACCTGGCGGCAGAGCTCGAAGCCGTTCATCCCCGGCATGTTGTAGTCGGAGACGATCACGTCCGGGTGGATCCGGCGGGCCACGGCCAGCGCCTCCGCGCCGTCGAGCGCGGTGGCCACGCGCATGGCGGGCTCGTGCTCCAGCGCGCGCTGGAAGACGGCGAGCGTCGCGGCGTCGTCGTCCACCAGGAGGATGGTGCTCACCGGGACCGCGGGGCTGGGCGCGGTCATGGCGCGGTGCCCTGCGCGGCCGGGGCCGCGGTGCTGTCACCGTGGGCCATGCCGGAGTCGCCGGGGGTGAGCGGCACGGCCAGCGAGTCGCCGGCGGTGGCGGGCGGCAGCAGCATCATCACGGTGACGCGGCGGTTGGCGTCGGCCTCGGGCGCGTCGGGCTTGTAGAGCTTGCGGTCGGCCCAGCCGCGCACCTGCTGGATCTGGGCGTCGTTGAGGCCGCCCTCCACCATGATGCGCCGCGCCGCGTTGGCGCGGTCCACGCTCAGCTCCCAGTTGCTGTAGCCATCAGGGCGGTGATAGGGGCGGCTGTCGGTGTGGCCCTCGATGACGACGGCGTTGGGGAGGCTCCCGAGCTTCTGGCCGAGGAACTTGAGCAGTTCGGCGCCGGCGGTGCGGGGCGCGGCGCTCCCGGTCTCGAAGAAGACGCCGCTCGAATCCTCGAGCAGCTGCACCCGGAGCCCTTCCTCGGTGACCTCGATCTCCACGTGCTCGGCGATCTCGGCCAGGGCGGGGACCTCGCGTACCTGCTGGCGGATCTGCTCGGCCAGCTGGCGGAGGCGGTCGCGCCGGAGGTCCACCACCTGGTTGGGCGACATGATCCGGGGGCTCTGCGACTGCGCCCCCTCGCCCGGCATGATGGAGCTGCCGAACTCGTCGGCGCGGCCCAGCGGGTCCTGGAAGTAGCCGGCGATCGCCGACTTGACATCGCTCGACTGGCCCACGATCCAGAGCACCAGGAACATCGCGAACATCGCCGTCATGAAGTCGGCAAAGGCCACCTTCCAGGCGCCGCCGTGGTGGCCGTGCCCGTGGGCCTTCTTCTTGATGATGATGATCGGCTGCTCGCGGGCCTTGTTCACGGGGGCCTACTTCCCGGCCTTCGCCGCCTGCTTGCACGCGGCTTCCATCTCCTGGAACGTCGGGCGGGCGGTGGAGAAGATGGCCCGCCGCGCAAACTCCACCGCCACGATGGGCGCAAAGCCCTTGGCGAAGGCGATGACGCTCGCCTTGAAGAAGGCGAAGAAGCGCGCCTCCTCGGAGTTGATGTTCTCGATGGCGGTGGAGAGGGGCCCGAAGAAGCCGTAGGCCAGGAGCACGCCCAGGAAGGTGCCGGTGAGCGCCGCGGCCACCTTCTCGCCGATCACCTCCACCGGGCCCGAGATGGCGGCCATGGTCACCACGATGCCGAGCACCGCGGCCACGATGCCGATGCCGGGAAGCGCGTCGCCCACCTTCTGGAGGGCGCTCGCCGGCTTCCCCGACTCCTCGTGGTGGACGTCCATCTCGGCGTCCATCAGCGAGTCGAGGTCGTGCGGCGGGACGCTGCCCACCAGCACCAGGCGCAGGGAGTCGCAGAGGAACTCCATGGCGTGGTGCTCGTGCAGGATCTTGGGGTACTTCTTGAAGATGGAGCTCTTCTCGGGATCCTCGATGTGGGCCTCGATGGCCACCAGGCCGTCCTTGCGGGCGATCTGGAACAGCTCGTAGAGCATCTTGAGCGCGTCGAGGTAGAGGTCCTTCGAGTAGTGACTGCCCTTGAAGACGGCGCCGAGCTTGGCGCCCAGCGCCTTGAGGACGGGGCCCGGGGTGCTGATGAGCACCGTGCCGAGCGCCACGCCGCAGATCGTGACGATCTCGGAGATGTGGAACAGGGCGGGCAGGTGGCCGCCGGCGATGGTGAAGCCGCCCGCCACGGATGCCAGCACGATGATCAAGCCGATGATTGCGATCATGTCGATGCCATCCCTTGCATGGCTGAAGTATCGGAGTTGCTTGCCGATACCTTGAGGAGCGCCAGGGGGCATGACGCCCCCGCCGGGAGCCAGGACGTGCCCTATATCATCAATGGAATGCGGGACCTCTTGGCCCGCGGCGAGAACCTCCCGACCTTGCCCACGGTGGTGTTCCAGCTGCACCGGGTGCTCGACGACGAGCGCGCCGGGGCCCGGGACGTGGGCGCCATCATCGAGCGCGACCCCAGCCTGACCATCCGGCTCCTGCGGGCCGCCAACTCCGCCGCCTTTGCCCGGCCGGGCCAGCGGATCGGCTCGGTGCAGTCGGCGGTGGCCATGCTGGGGGTCAACCAGGTGCGGGCCGTCTGCATCGCGCTGGCCGTGGTCAAGGCCTTCGGGCAGCGGCGCGGAGGCCTGGACCACACCGCCTTCTGGGTGCACGCGGCGGCCGTCGGGATGCTGGCGCGGCGGCTCTGGGAGCGCTTCGGCAACGACCCGGACATCTCCGCGGACGACGTCTACGTGGCCGGGCTGCTGCATGACACGGGTCTGCTGGTCATCGAGCAGCACTTCCCCCGGGAGTTCACCGAGGTCCTCGCGGAACGCGCGGCCAACGGGGGCCGGCTCTGGCAGGTGGAGGAGGAGCACCTCGGCATGGACCACGGGGCGGTCGGGGGGCTCCTGATCGGGCGCTGGGGCCTGCCGCCCTACCTGGCCGAGGCCGTGACCAACCACCACCACCCGCACCAGGCGGACGAGAAACTGCAGGGCCTCTGCCGGGTGGTACAGGCGGCGGAGGTGCTGTGCACCGACGGGGGCGTGGGGCTGGCGGAGGAGGGGAGCGCCGACTGCTCGCCCTTCGACGTGCTCACCGTACTCGGGGCTGACGAGTGGACCTTCGAGCAGATCGAGGCGGAGCTGCCCACCCTGTCGGAGATGGCGCGGCTGTT
>JBGAOL010000372.1:0-4152 GCA_044221825.1 Gemmatimonadales bacterium | reverse complement strand
ATGGGGGTGGGCTTGGGCCAGCCGAGCTCGTGGACGGCCTGCAGGAGGGTGGGGTGGAGCTTGAGCGACGCGAACGAGGACAAGGGCGGCCTTGGGTGCGGTGGAACGGGAGTGTGCTGGGGCGGGAATCTAACCCGGTGACCGTGGCTGACCACGGGCGGATGCCACCGGACGCTGCTGACGTGAGCGCTACGGGGAGACGATGAGCCCGGACTCCACGTATGCCGCAACGGGCCGCCCATCTACCCGGCCGGGTGCGTAGGTGCAGCTGCCGAGCCACCGGAAATCCACGGCGTCGCCGCGGGTGAGGGAGTTCTCGACGATCCGGACGCTCCCGGGATCGGGGCGCCCTGAGGGTGTCACCACGACGCGGACCCGTACGCGGCCGAAGGGATTGCCTCCCACGGGGCGGCTGGCGGACAGTGGGCTGCCCGGGCGGCTCTCGATGCGCGTGTCCCATGTGGGCTCCTCGCACCGGAGGAAACCGGGGCGCTCCTCCAGGCTCGGGTCATCGGCGGCACGGGGGCGGCCCGGATCGTCGAGCGGGGCGGGCGTGGCATCGAGCGTGTCGCCCGGGGTCGTGGGTCGGGCCGAGGACAGTCGCACGAGGCTGTCGGTCACGGCAATCACCTGACGGACCAGGCGCGGCCCGGCGTAGGCCGTGTCGGCGGCAAGGCGGCACGCGCTGAGCTGGCGCACTGCCGCGCTCCGCAGGGCGGCGGGGGAGATGCCATCTGCCTCGAGGATCGCGACGCTCATGGTGTCTGGGCGTCCATCGGGGCCGAGGAGGTACTGCACGGCACCTGCGCCACGGAGCAGGCCCAGGGGCACGTCGGGGCGGTCGCAGCGCACCAGCGGGATGGGGCTCTGTGCACCGAGCCACGCCGGGGTGAGGAGGAGCCAGGTGGCCACCTGGACGATGGCGCGCATTCAGAAGGGAGCGTTGGCCATCGGGGCTTCCTCGCGCACGGTCTCGAACAGCACGGGCACGGGCTGGCCGCCTAGGCGACCGGGGGCGTAGAGGCAGGCGCTGATGTGGTAGGCCAGGTAGTCGTTGGCCGCCGGGTTTGTGGATTCGAGGATCTGTACGCTGGTGGGCGCCACTTCTCCGTCCACGGCCACGAGGAACCGGGCGCGGATCCGGCCCGTGGTGGCGCGGCGGGCTTCCCCCACTTCCCGGGCCACATCCTCGAGCCGGCCAACGCGCTCCTTGCGGATCACCATGTCGCGCTCACAGTTCACCGGCCGTGGCCGCTCCTCGAGGCGGGGGTCGTCCCCGGCCACCGGCAGGAGGACCTCGGCCAGGTTCACGGGAGTGGCCGAGAGCGGCGTTCCCTGCGTGACGGGCCGCGCTGGCGCCAGACGGACGAGGCTGTCCTGGAACAGGATGGCCTGACGCACCCAGAGCGGGGCCTTCGACTTGTCCCGGCCCAGGTCCATGCGGCAGGCGCTCAGCTGGCGCACGGCCGCGCTCCGGAGAGCCGCCGGGGAGAGCGAGGGCGACTCGAGTACGCCGAGGCTCGCGGTGTCCGGCCGGCCGTCGGCGCGGAGCTGGTACTGCAGGGCACCGATGCCGCTGATACTCCCAATCGGCACCGCCAGCGCCTCACATTTCTTGACGGGGTACCCGGGAGGGGCCGCCTGGCCGGCGAGGGACAGCGCGGGGGAGAGCATGGCGACAAGGAGTAGGGTGACGCGCATGGGGCATCGCCGAGATGGAGGTAACTGGTGAAGGGTCTGCTGCAACTTACGTCAGGCATGTTCGAGCGCAAGCGGGGCGATCCCGCCGGTTCCACGCTGTTCCTCCGCTGGCGTGGCAGGGCCGGAACCAGGGCCAGTCTCCCCGACCGCCAGCTCGCCGGCTGGCCGGTGACTAGGGCAGCTGCCACGCCTCCCGGAGCCGCGCGTACTCGCCGCGCGTGAGCTGCACCAGCAGCGGGTGCTTCCGGGGATCCAGCCACCGCATGACCTCGAGCAGCGCCGGCTCCGCCATGGCGGTGCAGCCGGCGGTGCCGCTGTCGTCGGGGCCGCTCCAGATGTGGAGGAAGATGCAGGAGCCGCGGCCCGGGGTGGCGGGCATGTTGTGGGCCACGATGACGCCCCAGCGGTAGAGCACGTCCGGGCGGCGCATGATCTCGCTGCTCGACCAGTCGGGGAAGACGGTGGCGCGCTCGAGGGTCTGGTTGTAGTAGCGGGAGCCGGCGTCGTCCACGCACTCGTACGTCGGGGTGGCGCGGTGGTACTCGAGCGGGACCCAGGCGGCCGAGTCCTCGGGGGCGTAGCCGAAGGCGGTGCTCAGGCGGAAGACGCCGGCGGGGGCGCGGCCGTCGCCCTCGTGCTTGACGGGGCCGGCGCCGGCATCGCTGGCGTGCAGCCCCACGCCCCAGCCCAGGCCGTGCTCGCCCACCACGACGCGGATGCTGTCGCCGACGGGGAGCCAGGATCCGTCGGCTCCACGCTCGAAGCGGCGGAGGGTGCCGGGGGCGCTGTCCCAGCCGGCGGTGGTGACCACGAGCAGCCGCTCGGCGCCGGCGATGGGCGTGGCGGCCTGGGCCTGGAGGGCGAGGAGGAGGGGCAGGAGCATGGCGGCTCGGGTTGGGGCGAGGGCCCAGGCGCAGGCGCGGCCCAAGGGCCGCGCTTTCGACATGGGGCGTCGGGGACGATGGGCAACCGGTTCGGGGGGCAAGATAGCCAAGGTGCGGCTCACCCCAGCGCGAGGGCCTCGGTGTAGGTGCGGCCGAAGGGGTCGCGCGCCTCAACGGTGAGGATGCGGGTGCCCGGGGTGGGGGTGGCGAAGAAGAGGTGGGTGGTGGTCATCGGCTCCACCCAGCCGCGGCGGGCCGGCTTGTCGGCGCCGGTCTGTTCCTGCACGGCGCGCGGGTCCTTGCCGGTGCGGCGGGACATGAGGCCGCGACGCTGGCCGTCCTCCAACCAGGTGACGGTCCAGTCCGGGGTCCAGTCCCAGACGTTGGCGACGAAGTCCCCGGGGGCGGTCGGGTCGGCGCCGGGCGCGTAGAGGCGCATCTGGTGCGTGGCCGGCTGTCCCGTGGACTGGTACCGCCAGCGCAGGCTCTCGCCCTGCGCCTCGAGCACGGCGTAGCCGTTGGGGGTGCCGTCCCAGCAGATGTCGCCGCTCCACCAGGCGCCGCAGGTGGTGCCCACCACCTGCTCGTGCACGCCGCCAGCGAAGATGTGCTCGTTCTCGTGGGTGTGGCCGGAGAGGACGTTGGCGCGGTAGCCCTCCAGCAGCCGGTACAATGCCTCACGGTTGTTGACGAGCGTGCCGTGGCGGCCCTCGCGGTCGCCGGTGCGGACGGGCTGGGTGCTGGCGAGGGGGATGTGGAGCGCCACCACCACCGGGCGGCCCTTCTCCACGAGCGCCAGGTCCGCCGCCACCCACTCGAGCTGCTCGGCCGGGAGGTACCCCACGTAGCCGTCGCCGTACCAGAGCACGTCCTGCAGCACGATGTAGTGCACCGCGCCCACGTTGAAGGAGTAGTGCGCGGGGCCGAAGTGCCGCTCGAAGGTGGCGGTGGCGCCCTCGGCGGTGCGGCTGGCGTAGTCGAGGTCGTGGTTGCCGGTGACCTGGAAGAACGGCACGCCCATGGCGGCCACGGCGCGCTCGTACTCCGGGTAGAGGCTCAGGTCGTCGAACATGATGTCGCCGCAGGCGATGCCGAAGACCTGGCCATCGCCGAGCGTGGCGGCGGTGGCGCGGACGTCGGGGACGGTCTCGGCGTGGAGCCGGGCCATCTCGAAGGCGTTCTGGGTCTGGGTGTCGGCCAGGAGGACGAAGCCGTGGGTGGCGTCGTCCGTGGGCGCGGCAGCCAGGGCGAAGTCGGCCGTCATCTCGCCGCGCGCGTCCGGGGCGATGGCGCGGTGCAGGGCGGCGGTGCCGGTGGCCGACACCGGGATGCGCGCGCCCGCGGGGAGGCTCAGCGAGAGCCAGGCGCGGTCGCTGGCGGTGACGAGGGTGTAGCGGCCGTCCCGGTCGGTGGCCACCACCTGGCGGCCATCGCTCACGGCCACGCGGGCGCGGGGGCGGCCGTCCACGGTGACGCGGCCGCGGACCCGCACCGGGGCGCCGAGGAGGCGCGGGGGCCGGGGGAGCGGGTGGTACGGGTCGGCCACGAGGCGCTCGGCCAGCAGGAG
>JBGAOL010000371.1:0-6190 GCA_044221825.1 Gemmatimonadales bacterium | reverse complement strand
CACCACCTCGGCCTGCCCCGGCCCGAGCGCCCGCGCCACCCCCTCGGGCGTCACGGCCACGACCGACGGGTCGCTCACCGACCACTGGAGGCTGGTGCCGGGGAGCCGGCGGCGGCCCTGCGAGGGCACCGAGACGCGGACGATCGCGGCGTTGCTCGAGCTCCACTGGAGCGCGGTGGCTTCCCCCGCGGGGCGGCCGGCCTCGTCCACGAAGTGGGCGGGGAGCGTGGCGCGCTCGCCCTGGCGGAGGGAGAGGCGCGCCACGTCGAGGCCCACGCGGCCCGGGAGCACCTCGATGGTCCAGGCGCGCGGCGCAAAGCCGCGCGCGGCAAAGCTGAGCGTGGTGCTGCCGGCCTTCCGGGCGGTGAGCCGGTGCTGCGCCACGTCCCAGCTCGCGATCGTCGTGTCCCCCACCGCCCAGGCGATGGGCACGCCCTCGATGGGGATGGAATCGTCGGTCTGCGGCAGCAGGGTGAACTCGCGCGTGGTGTTGGCCGGCATCCGCACCGGCTCGGTGAGCCGCGGCGCCACCACGAAGTGCGCCACCCGGCGGTGCACCCGCACCGCGATGCGCCGCTCCTGCAGGAACCCCCGGGCCACCACCTCGGCCTGCCCCGGCCCGAGCGCCCGCGCCACCCCCTCGGGCGTCACGGCCACGACCGACGGGTCGCTCACCGACCACTGGAGGCTGGTGCCGGGGAGCCGGCGGCGGCCCTGCGAGGGCACCGAGACGCGGAGGCTGTCCACGTCGTCCGGCGAGAGAATGAAGCTGGCGGGCTCCACCGCCACCTCGGCCAGCGAGACCGTCACGGGCACCGTCACCGACACCCCGTTGGCCGCGATGGCCTGCACCCCGCCCTGCCCGCTGGCCAGCCCCACGATGGTCCCGCTCGAGTCGGCGATCATCGCCACCTCGGGCCGGAGGCTCTTCCAGGTGAGCATCAGGGGGCCGGTCATGGTGCCGTCGGCGCGGAGGGCGCGGACGGGAATGCGGGCGGGTTCGGTGGGAAGGAGGACGAGGCTCGGCGCCTCGGGGAGCAACTGGGTGATGGCGGCCACCGCCGGGGCGGGCGCGGGGGCCGGGGCGGGCGTGGTGGCGGCGCTGGTGCTCGTCACCACGGCCGGCGGCGGGCCGTTCGGCACCACCACCAGGATGGTGCGCACCTTTCGCCCCGCGGTGACGGTGAGTTGCGTCTTGCCCCGGGCCAGGGCCGTCACGGTCCCGTTGCTGGCCACGGTGGCGATCAGCGTGTCGGTGACGCGGTAGCGGATGGCCAGGATGGCGTTGCCCGCGTCGTCGAAGGCCTGCGCCGTCACCGCCTGCCGCGCCCCGGCATCGAGCCGGAGCGTGTCGGGGGTGACGTAGAGCTCGGTGACCGCCTGCGCGCCGAGGGGCCGGCCCAGGAGGGCCAGGCCGGTGAGGGCGAGGGGTGCCGCGAGGCGGAGGAAACGCGACGAACGCATGCCTGAATTCCCGGTAAAGGCTACCCAGAGGGATGCAAAGCCCATTCCATTATAGGAGCGGTCATAAACCGATACAGGACATAAGCTTGCGGAAGGTGTCCGGAATCGGCCGCCGGGGGGTCCGGCGAGGTTGCCCGAGGCCCCGCAGGATACCGGAGCCGGGCCGGTGACCCCGGATTCCGGGCTTCGGCGATCGGCGGGCGCGTTGTGAGGGTAAAAAGAGGGCGGAATGCGCGTTCCTGTCTTGCACTCAATCGCAAGACGTGCATCTTATGCAGGCACATCAGTCACGGGCCCCGCGCCCGTGCACCCGCGGCGGGTGTCGCGCCGCACATGTCCTTCTGAGGAAGCGCCCATGGCCGAGCAGCATGAGATGGAGATGAGCTGGTCCGACTCGGGGTGGATGGATCCCGCGCCGTCCCCGATGGAGCCCGCGATCACGCCCCCGGCGCCCGCGCCGGCCCCGACCCCGGAGCCCGCCGCTCCCGCCGCGGCGCCGAAGCCGGCCGCCAAGAAGCCCGCGGCCAAGAAGCCGGCCAAGAAGGCCGCCGCGAAGAAGCCCGCCAAGAAGGCTGCGGCCAAGAAGCCCGCCAAGAAGGCGGCGAAGAAGGTCGCCAAGAAGCCGGCCAAGAAGGCGGCAGCCAAGAAGCCGGCCAAGAAGGCCGCGAAGAAGGCGGCGAAGAAGCCCGCCAAGAAGGCGGCCAAGAAGAAGGGCGGGAAGAAGGGCAAGAAGAAGTAGCCCGGCCCTGTGGTGAAGAAGCCCCCGGCGCGATCCTCGCCGGGGGCTTCTGTGTTTCTACCGCCCGGTGGGTGTGGCCAGGGCGGTGCGGGCGCGGCGGAGGAGGGGTTCGAAGCGGGGGTCGCTGGCGGACCAGAGGGTCAGGAAGGCGCGGTACTTCTGGCGCGCCTCCTCGCGGCGGCCCAGGGCCTCGAGTTCCTCCGCCTCGCCGAGGAGGCCGGGGCCGCGGAAGGGGAGGTCGTAGCCGAAGAGCACCACGAAGGAGCCGTAGTAGCCCAGCGCCTCGTCGTGGCGGCCGAGCGCCGTGAGCGCCTCGGCGCGCAGGAAGCGCTGCAGCGCGTGCGAGAGCTGCGGCTGCGCGGGGGTGAGGGCCGGCAGCTGCGGGATGGAGTCGAGCGCGGCCAGGGCGCCGGCCGCGTTGCCGTTGGCCAGGCGCGAGGCGGCGCGCAGGGTGAACGGCAGCGAGCCGAGGGGCCCGGCGTGGTCGCTGCCGGCCAGCGCCCGCTCCAGCCGGCGGGCGATGCCCGCCACCTCCACCGTGTCGCCCCGCCGGGTGGCGAGCATGCCTTCGTAGAAGAGCTGCATCTGGGCGCGGTCTTCCGCCTGCGGCGAGCCGAGCACCGGGATCGGTGGCGGCGGCGGGGTCGGGACCCAGGCGGCGAGCCGCTCGCGCTCGCGCGACAGTTCATCCGCCGGCATCGGGACCCAGGGCAGGCCCGTAGTAGGCATCGAGCTGCTCGGCGAGCGCCGCGTCGGGGCGGGCCAGGGTGTCGATCTCGTCGCGCGCGGCGCCCACTGACCCCGGGCCAGCCGGAGCTCGGCCCGAAGGCCCAGGGCGCGCTCCGCCGCGGGGCGCCGCGGGACTCCGGAGCCGGCGCGGTGCGGCCAGCGCGAAGTCCGCGGTGAGCGTGGCGATGCTGCGGCCAGGTAGAAGGTCTGGCCCGGGAACCCGGGTGATGGCGGCCAGCGCCGCACCGCGGTGTCGCCCAGGGCGGGCGCGGAGCACGGCGTAGATGCGGCCTTGCGGCTCGTCGGGGCCGTAGCCAGCCCTGACGTGTCCATGGAGCCGACGAAGGGTGGCGCTCCCCGTCTGCAGCGCCAACTGCAGCAGGTGGCCCCGCACGTCGAGCGAGCCGCCGACGGGCCTCGGCACATTGGAACGGCTCGGTACTCTCGCCCGGGGCGCGGCGCGGTACGGGTTCCCGTGGAAGGCCTCGCCGAGGTTGTACCAGGCCTCGGCGTCGTCGAAGGCGCGGGTGAGCTCGCGGTAGCGGCGCTCGGCCTCGTCGTTGGGGCCCCGGATGTAAAGCGGAGTGGGCCTCAACGAGGGGCGCGGTCGTGCGGTGTCAGGCGATCAGCCAGGGCCCGGGCGCGCTCGGCCAGGCCGACGTAGTGCGCCTCGTCGGCCAGCCAGCCGGCGGCCGCATCAGGTAGTGGGCCAGGGCAAAGGGCTGTCGGCGCCGGTGGCATCGAGGAAGGCGTCGCGGGCGGCGGTGTAGTCGCCGGCGCGGTAGGCGCGCTCGCCGTCGAGGTAGCGGAGGGCCACGGAAATTGGTGCTGGTGGCGGCCAGGCGCTGGAGCCGCTCGGCGGGGGCGGACCAGCGGGTGGCCTGGCGGGCCAGGTCGTCGATGGCGTCGGGAGGGCGCCTGTCGGCAATGGCGGCACAGCGCGCACCGGCCGCGTCGTAAGAGGTAGCCGCCAGCTCGATGCGGCCACCGGTGGCGGTGAGGCGGCCCAGCACGAAGTGGCCGGCGCCGAGCTCCTTGCCACGACAGCGGCGCGGGCGGGATCGGCGGGGTATCGGCGGTGAGGCCGTCGGCGCGGAGGGCGAGGCCGAGCGCCACGGCGGGATCCACCCGTCTCGAAGGCGCCGAGCGCATCGAGCTTGGTGGCGGAGGGTCCACGAGCCTCGCGGAGGTAGGCGAGCGCGGTGTCGCCGCGGACCACGAAGAGGAGCACCGCCACGCGCTCGATGGCGGCGGTGGGGCGGCGGGCGCGCCAGGTGAAGCCGATCGCGGCGACGAGCAACACGATGAGCCCGGCCACAAGGGCAGGCGCGGGAGCAGGTCGCACGGGAAGTGCCGCCCAGGGCGACGGGTAGGACGGGCGCCGCCGCCGGCACCTTGACCGCAGGCACCCCCGGCATTCGCGTGGAGCTGGCAGGTCCCCGGCACTCCGCTCGGCCCGCACCCGCGCCACCAGCGCCTCGGTCTTCGGCGAAGGCGCCACGTCGAGCTCACGCTGGAGGCGCGCCGCGAACTCCTCGTAGGCACGGAGGGCGCCGGCCCGGTCGCCGGCGCCGGCGCGGAAGGTCACGGGAGCAAGACGCCACCTCGTCGAGCTCGCGCTCGAGCAGGCGCGCCAGCCAGGCCATGGCAGCGTCCGTGTCGCCGGCCTCGCCCAGGCGGCGCACGTCCACGCCAGGGTCACGGCGCGCTCGCGGAGTCGGGTGCGGGTGGCGGCCAGCCAGTCCTCGAACTCCGGCGCATCGTCGAGGTGGAAGCCGGGGAGGAGGTCGCCCTGGTAGAGGCCCGGTCAGCGTCGGCAGGCGCCGGCGTCAGCGAAGCCTGCTCGAACTGGTCGGCGTCGGCCAGCAGGCGGCCGAAGTCCACGCCCGCCTCCTCGCTGCCCCGGGTCACCAGGATGCCCAGGCCCAGCGCAGCCGGATGACGTGGAGGGCCTGGCTCAGGGCGGCGCGAGCGCGGGTGTCGTCCAGCTCGGGCCAGAAAAGGGTGACGAGCCGGTCCCGCCGGTGCAGGCCGCGGGGGCGGGCCACGGCCAGGTAGGCCAGCAGGCCGAGGCGCCGGGGCTGGGTGAGGAGTTCCTGGACGGGGAGGCCGTCCGGACCCCGGAGATCCACCTGTCCCAGGGTGCGGAAGCGGAGCATGGGACCGGCGTGAGGGGGGCGTGAGAGGGCGGTGAGACGGCGGGGGAATGTTGGGGCCGGAAATCAGGCGGGGCAAGTCCCGCCCCGAGCCAACCCCATACCCCTTGAGGCTTTATGCAGACCACGACCCTCCGCCGCGGCGCCCTCGGTGCGCTCACCTTCTTCCTTATTGCCCTGACCGCCTGCTCCGACAGCAACGGCCCGGGCGGGGGCGGGGGCGGCGGCAACGGGACCGACCTGGTGGTGAGCAACGCCACCCCGGCGAGCGGCAACGCCACCCTCTCCGGCTACACCGTCACGGTGGACACCAACAGCGCGGTGCAGCAGGGGCCGGCCATCTACGTGGTGGTGAGCGGGACGGCGGGGAACGTGGGGCACGAGATCGGCTTCTACATCCTCAAGTCGGATGAGTCGATCCCGAACCTCGAGCATTTCTGGGGGAGCGGGAACACCGTGGACGGCTTCACCATCTGCGACGCCAACGGCGGCACCTTCAACATCTGCGACGGCGCACACGTGACCGCCGATATCGCCGGCAAGAGCGTGACGTTCACCGGCCTGGTCCTCGGCGCCGCGCAGGGCGATGGGGATGCGTCCACGCTGACGGGGACGGTGGCGTACTGAGGGCTGGGGACGGCGTGTCTCAACGCAGAGACGCAGAGGACGCGGAGGGGCGCAGAGACGTGGCAGCACTAGGATCACGAAGGCACAGAGGCCGCGGAGGTCACGGGAAACTGCAGTTGATGTGGGTGTGAACTTGGGTTCGGCAACGGCCCTACGCCCACGCGGAGCCCCACCCAGGAACACCCGAGCCCGGGTTGGCGGTGTGCCAAGCCGGGCTCGATCCCTCCGTGTCTTCGTGGTTCCTTCCGCTGCCGTTCCTCTGCGCCCCTCCGCGTCCTCTGCGCCTCTGCGTTGAGACACACCGAGCCCACCTCTAATCTGCCCCCTCCACCTTCGCCGCCTTTGCCAGCGCCACAGCGCAGTGGATCAGGGCCAGGTGGGTGAAGGCCTGCGGGAAGTTGCCGAGGAACTCGCCGGTGATCGGGTCGATCTCCTCGGAGTAGAGTCCCACGTGGTTGGCGTGGCGGAGCATGCG
>JBGAOL010000370.1:0-4232 GCA_044221825.1 Gemmatimonadales bacterium | reverse complement strand
CGGTGAGCTTGTGGGGGTACGGCTCGTGCACCACCGCGCTCGAGACCAGCCGCACCGGGGCCACCGGGCCAACGGGACGGGTGGTCACCTCCGCCCCCCCGAGCGACACGGTGAGACGGTGGACCCGGTCTTCACCGTCACTGGGAACCAGCAGCGCCCGGGGGAACGGGATGCTGAGCGCCTCGCAGCTCAGCGCCAGCCGGCGCACGTGCAGGTGCCAGAGCGGGGCCCGGCCGTCCCGGACCCGCACAGATTCGACAAGGACTGGCGTCTTCCCCGACATTCTTCGAAGATATATGACCCCAACCCGAGCCGCCCTGATGCCCCGCGCGTTCCGCCTGCTTCCCCTCCTCGGGCTCGTCGTGGCGTGTTCCGCCGACTCCAAGACCGGCGGCACCCCGAGCCTCGACGACGACCTGGCGCCGCTGCTGCAGGCCGCCAACGTGGCGCCGCTGCCCCCGCTGAGCATGCCGTCGGCGGAGATGTTCGCGCTGGGGCAGGCGCTCATGTTCGACAAGGAGCTGGGCGGGAACCGCGACATGTCGTGCGCCACCTGCCACCACCCGTTGGAGAGCACCACGGACCACCGGACGCTCTCGTTGGGCCAGGGGGCGGCCGGGCGCGGGCCCACGCGGGGCGGCGGCGGCGTGGACATCCCGCGGCACGCGCCGGACGTCTTCAACCGCGGCTACCCGGCGTGGGGCACCATGTTCTGGGACGCGCGCGTCGGCGGCTCGGTGCAGCAGGGGTTCACCACCCCCGCCGGGGCCCGGACCCCGCCCGGCCTCTCGAGCGTGCTGGCGGCGCAGGCGCTCTTCCCGATCACGAGCCGCGCCGAGATGCGCGGCGCGCCCGGCCAGAACGAACTGGCCGACGTGGCCGACACCAACTTCACGGGGATCTGGGACGGGATCATGACCCGCCTCCGCGCCATCCCGAAGTACGACACGCTCTTCACCGCGGCGTACGGCCTGTCGGTCAACAGCGCCACCATCGCGCACGCGGCCAACGCCATCGCGGCCTTCGAGATCAAGGCGTGGACGCGGGTCAACACGCCGTTCGATGATTACCTGGCCGGCAACAAGGACGCGCTCACCGACCAGGAGAAGCGCGGCGCCATCCTCTTCTACGGCACCGCCAACTGCTCCAAGTGCCACGGCGGCCCGCTCTTCACCGACCAGAAGTTCCACAACATCGCCATCCCGCAGTTCGGGCCGGGCACCAACGGGCCGGGGGTGGACCACGGGCGCGAGAACGTCACCGGGACGCCGAGCGAGCGCTACGCCTTCCGGACGCCGCCGCTCCGGAACGTGACGCTCACCGCGCCCTACATGCACAACGGCGCGTACGCCACGCTCCGCGCCGCGGTGAAGCACTACGTTTCCGGACGCCGCCGCTCCGGAACGTGACGCTCACCGCGCCCTACATGCACAACGGGGCGTACGCCACGCTCCGCGCCGCGGTGAAGCACTACGTCAACGTGCAGCAGGCGCTGGCCGGCTACGATGTCACCCAGTTGCCCGCGTCGCTCCAGGCCACCGTGCGGAGTACGCCGCAGGACGTCACCGACATCCTCGCCACGCTGGACCAGTTCGTGGCCACGCCGCTCACCATCAACGACGCGGACGTGGACGACATCGTGGCCTTCCTCGGCGCGCTCACCGATCCCGCCGCCGCGGATCTCTCCAACGAGGTCCCGGCGTCGGTGCCGAGCGGGCTGCCGATCGACTGATCCGGTTCGGCGCGGGTTCACCGCACGGACACCGAGGCGCGGAGGGCCGCAGAGGGAGCCGGAGTGGGCTCCCTCTGCCGTTGTGGGGTGGGGCGGGTTACGTCGGCTGGGGCGTGGCGCGCGAGTCGGTCCAGGCCTTGAAGCCGGTGGCCGCCAGGATGATGGCCCCGCCGGCGAGGGCCCACGGGCCGGGGAACTCGCCGTGCACCAACCAGGCGATCAGCGGATTGAGCGCCGGCTCGAGGAACAGCAGCAGGCTGGCCTCGAAGGTGGGGACGTGCGGGATGCCCCGCGTGAGGAGCGCGTAGGCCAGGCCGATCTGGAAGATCCCTAGGTAGGACACCACGGCCCAGCTCACGACACTGTGGCTCCCGAGCGGGAACGCGTGCGGCGCGGCGAGCAGGAACGCCAGCAGGTTGCCCAGCGCCACCGCCGCGGCGGGGCTCCCGCCCTGCGTCCCCATGTGGCGCAGGCCGAGCAGCATGGCCGCATAGGTGACACCGGAGCAGAGCGCGAGGATATTCCCGCGCACCGGGTCCGGCGCCGTGGCGAACACCTGCTGTCGCCCCGCGAAGAAGCAGGCCATTCCCACCGCGATGAGCCCCATGAACACCAGGTCCTGCCGGCGCACGTGCTCCTTGAGGAGCCACGGGGCCAGCAGCAGGATGTAGACGGGCGCGGTGGACTGGAGGAAGATGGTGTTGGCCGCCGTGGTGAGCCGGTTGGCCAGCACAAAGAGGATGAGCGTCGCCGCGTAGGCCACGGCCGTGGCCAGCGTCACGGCGAACCGCCCCTGACGCAGCCGCCGCGCCTCGGGGAGGAAGAGCCACACCGCGACTGCCGCGATGCCGGAGCGGAATCCTGCCACCTGCCAGCTCGAGAAGTCGGCCGCCTTGATGGCGGCCCCACCGGTGGAAAACAGGAAGGCCGCGCCGAGGATCTCGAGGCGCGCCCGCGCGCGGTCCCTCATGTCCCCACCCCGGCGAAGGAGCCGTGATGCCTGCTGACGCCCAAGGTCATGCGGTGCCTGCTGTCTCCGTTGCCGCGGGCCCAGGCCGCGCCACGGCGCGTCCGCTGCCCGCCTTTCCCGGCTGGGCGCGCGCCCTCGGGCCCGGGATCGTGTGGATGGCGCTCGCCCAGGGGAGCGGCGAGCTGGTGTGGTGGCCGTACCTGGTGGCCAAGTACGGCCTGACGTTCCTCTTCCTGCTGGTGCCAGCCTGCCTGCTGCAGTTCCCGCTCAACGTGGAGATCGGCCGCTACACGCTGCTCACCGGCGAGAGCGTCTTCCGCGGCTTCTTCCGCCTGTCGAGAGGCCTCGGCCTCTTCCTCTGGGTGCTGATGACGCTGTCGTTCCTCTGGTTCGGCGCCTTCGCGTCGGCCGGGGGGACGGCGCTGGCGGCACTCACCGGGTTCCCCGCCGGCTGGAGCGCGCGCGGGCAGACGCTGTTCTGGGGCTACGCGTCCATTGCCGCCTTCACCGTGGCGCTGGTGAGTTCCGGCGTGGTGTACCGGCTCATCGAGGCGGTGATGAAGGTGGTGGCCATCGTCACCGTCATCGGCCTCGTGTGGGCCTGCCTCTCCCCCGAGGTGCTGCAGGCGCTGCCGTCGTTCCTCCCCGCCATCGTGGCACCGCCCGGCGGCGCCATGCCCCGTCCCTGGGACCCGGGCGACGCCACCAAGCTCCTCACCGGGATCACCTTCGCCGGCCTCGGCGGGTTCTGGATCCTGCTCTACAGCTACTGGCTGCTCGAGAAGGGCACGGGCATGGGCACCTATCGCGCGCACATCCACGGCGCGAGCGGCGGGCCCGCCGAACCGGCCGAGCATGGGGAGCTGACGCCGGAAGACAGTGCGGACGGCCAGGCCGCCTGGCGCCGCTGGCGGCGCTACCTCACCGCCGATGCCCTCGTCGGCATCATCGGCAACCTCTTCACCACGCTGATGACCTGCCTGCTGGCCTGGGCCCTGCTGTTCCCCAAGGGGCTGCTCCCGCAGGACTACGACCTGGCCGTGGTGCAGGCCCGCTTCTTCGAGGTGAGCTGGGGCCCGGCCGGCAAGCTGCTGTTCCTCCTCGTGGCCGCCCTCTTCCTCACCGACACCTGGCTCGCCACCGTGGATGGGGTGAGCAGGATGCAGGCCGACATCCTCCGCACCGTCTTCCCCGGCTCGGGCGCCACCCGGCAGCAGTGGTACTGGCGCTGCATTGCCGCGCTCACCGCCATCACCTGCGTCACGATGACGCTCGACGCGCCGGGGCCGCTCATCCTGCTGTCCGCGGTGATCGGCTTCGTGGGGACGGTGATCTTCCCGGTGGCGCTCTTCCTGCTCAACTACCGGCATCTCCCGCCGCGCGTCCCCGCCTGGGCGCGGCCGCCGCTCCGCTTCGCGGTCCTCCTCGGCGTGAGCTTCGCCGCGTACCTGGCGCTGGCGCTGTTCTATGCGGCGTCGCTGGCGGGGTGGTCGTTCGGCGGCTAGCGGTCAGGCGCCGAGGCGCTCGGCC
>JBGAOL010000369.1:0-4244 GCA_044221825.1 Gemmatimonadales bacterium | reverse complement strand
CCCTCCGGAGGGCATCCCCGGCTGGGGGCGACGGTGCGTGCGATGGGGATACGACGGGAGGCGGACCACGGAGGCGCGGCGGATCGATCCGTCGGCTATCCCTCGGTGGTGAGGATGCGGGGCCCGTCCTTGAGGATGGCCACCGTGTGCTCGAAGTGGGCGGAGAGGCTGCCGTCGGCGGAGACGACGGTCCACTTGTCGGGCAGGGTCTTGGTGTGGTAGTCGCCGGCGGTGATCATCGGCTCGATGGCGATGGTCATCCCCTCGAGCAGCCGGGGGCCGCGCTTGGGCTGGCCGTGGTTGGGCACCTGCGGCTCCTCGTGGAACTGGGTGCCGATGCCGTGCCCCACCAGCTCGCGCACCACCCCGAAGCCCGCCGCCTCGGCGTGCCGCTGCACCGCGTGCCCGATGTCCTGCACGTGGTTCCCGATCCGCGCCTGCTCGATCCCCTTGTAGAGCGATTCCTCGGTGACGCGGAGCAGCCGCTGCGCCTCGGGGGAGATCTCCCCCACCGGCACGGTGGTGGCGCTGTCGGCGTGGAGCCCGTCGAGGTGCACCCCCACGTCGATGCTGACGACGTTCCCCTCCCGGAGCACCCGACGGGCGCTCGGGATGCCGTGCACGATCTCCTCGTTGATCGAGGTGCAGAGGGTCTTGGGGAAGCCGTACAGGCCCTTGAAGGAGGGCGTGGCCCCCGGGTGGCTCCGGATGAACTCCTCGGCCAGCGTGTCGAGGTCGAGGGTGCTCATCCCGGGCTTCACGCTCCGCCGCATCAGGGCGAGCGTGGCCGCGACGATGCGCCCGGCCTGGGCCATCGTCTCGATCTCCCGGGGAGACTTGAGGGTGATCATGGCAGGCGCCGCGCGGCCGTCAGCGGCCGATGATCCCCTGCACCGTGGCGGCGATGGCCTTCACGTCGCCGACGGCCTGGATCAGGTGCACCTGGCCGCGGGAGCGGTACCAGTCGAGCACCGGCGCGGTCTGGGCGCGGTAGGCCTGCAGGCGCGTGGCCACCGCGGCGGGATCGTCGTCGGCGCGGCCCTCGATGCCCCGCCGCTTCTCGATGCGGGCCAGGATCTCCTGGTCGGGCACGTCGAAGAAGAGCACGTGGTCCATCTTCCGGCCCAGCTCGGTGAGGAGCGCGGTGACGCCCTCCGCCTGCGCGATGGTGCGCACCACGCCGTCGAAGATGACGCCGTTCCTGGCCTCGGGCTTGGCGAGCTCGTCGCGCACCACGCCCATGATGATCTCGTCGCTCACCAGCTGGCCGGCTTCCATCACGGCCTTGGCGCGCAGACCCACGGGGGTGCCGCGCTTCACGGCATCACGGAGGAGGTCGCCGGTGGCGAACTTCGGCACGCCGAGGCGCTCGGAAAGGAGGGCGCCCTGCGTGCCCTTGCCCGCGCCGGGCGGGCCGAGGAGGAGGATGTCCATGGTGCCTGAAGATAGGGGGCGCTCGGCCCGCTGTCACCGGTGGTCCAAGCGATGAAGGATCCCTTGTCGCGGAGCGCAGGGATCCTTCAGGAACGAACGCGTGGCGCGGGGGGCTGGCGCCCCCGGGCTCACATGAAGCGCTGCTGCCGCCCGCGGAACTTGATCCGCCCCGCCTTCATGAAGCTGTCGTACTTGCGGAGCGTCAGGTGCTGCTGCACCTGGGCGATGGTGTCGAGGAGCACGCCCACCACGATCAGCACCGAGGTGCCGCCGAACTGCTGCTGGAAGCCGAGCTGCTTGGTCATCGTCACGGGGATGATCGCGATGATGGCGAGGAAGAGCGCGCCCGGCAGGGTGACGCGGCCCAGCACGTTGTCGATGTAATCGGCGGTGCTGGCGCCCGGCTTGACGCCCGGGATGAAGCCGCCCTGCTTCTTGAGGTTCTCCGCCAGGTCCACCGAGTTGAAGATGATGGACGTGTAGAAGTAGCTGAAGAGCAGGATCAGGATGCCGAAGGTGAGGTCGTACGGCAGCTCGCCGGGGGTCATGAAGTCGGCGAAGGCCCGGACGGTCTCGTTGGGCGTGAAGCTGGCGATGGTGCCCGGGACGATGATGATGGTCTGGGCAAAGACGATCGGCATCACGCCGGCCGTGATGAGCCGGATCGGGATGAAGGTCTTCTGGCCCTGCGTCATCCGGCCCCGCCCCATGACCTTCCGCGGGATCTGCACCGGGATGCGGCGCGCCGCGAGGTGCATGGCCGTCACCCCGGCCACGACGGCCACCAGGATGACGCCGTAGAGGAGGATCTGCGCCAGGGAATAGACGTCGTCCTTCCAGAAGCCCAGCATCGTCACCAGGCCCGACCAGAGCCGGTCCAGGATGGAGAAGGTGATGAGCAGGCTCATCCCGTTCCCGATGCCGCGCTCCGTGATCTGCTCGCCGAGCCACATGACGAAGATGGCACCCGTGGTGAGCACCACCACCATCGCCAGGCGGGTCCAGAACGTGGGGAACGGCACCGCGCCCGGGATGCTCTCGGTGAACACCGCGAAGGTCCATGCCTGCCCCAGCGCGATGAGCACGGTGAGGTAGCGGGTCCACTGGGTGAGCTTCTTCTTGCCCTCCTCGTCCTTCTGCATCTTGCCGATGGGCGCGTAGATGCCGCCCGCCAGCTGGAAGATGATCGAGGCCGAGATGTAGGGCATGATGCCCAGGGCGAACACCGTGGCGCGGGAGAGCCCGCCGCCCAGGGTGTCGTAGAGCCCGAAGAACCCGGCCGCGGCCGAGTTCCGGATGAAGTCGGTGACGGCCTGCACGTTCACGCCGGGCGCGAAGATGTGCGCGCCCACCCGGTAGATCACCAGGGCGAGGATCGTGAAGCCGATCTTGCGCTGCAGCTCGGGATCGATCCCGAGGCTCGGCCGGACGGCGGCGGTCATTCGGCGGCGATCTTCCCGCCGGCCTGCTCGATCTTGGTGCGCGCGGTGCCGGAGAGGCTCACGCCCTGGACGGTGTAGGCCCGGGCGGCCTCACCGGTCCCGAGGAGCTTGACCGGGACGTCGCGCTTCGAGATGAGTCCGGCGGCGTAGAGGGTGTCCGGGTTGACCTCGGTGGCGCTCAGGCGCTCGAGGTCCTTCAGGTTCACCGGCTGGGCCGTGACCTTGAAGGGGTTGGTGAACCCGCGCTTGGGCAGGCGCCGGTACATCGGCATCTGGCCGCCCTCGAAGCCCGGGTTGGTGTTGCCCGACTGCCGGGCCTTGTGGCCCTTGTGGCCCTTGCCCGACGTCTTGCCCTTGCCCGAGCCCGGGCCGCGGCCCAGGCGCTTGCTGTTGTGCGTCGCGCCGCGGGCGGGCCGCAGCGTCGACAGCGAGATCTTCTCGGCCATTTACTTCTCCTTCACCGGCGTCACCTCGACGAGGTGACGCACCTTGACCAGCATGCCGCGGACGCCGGCGTTGTTGGGCAGCTCGGCGACCGACTGGTGGTTCTTGAGGCCCAGCGCCTTGAGCGTCTGGCGCATCGAGGCCGAGTGGCCGATGCCCGAGCGGATCTGCTTGACGCGGATCCGCTTGGCGGTCCCCTCGGCGGGGATCACGGCGGCGTGATAGGCCGGGCCCTGTCGCCCGACGACGGGATTGCGACCCATGGCTCAGACCTCCTGCGGGGCGCGGTAGGCCACCTGGTCGGCCTCGATCCCGCGCTCGCGCGCCACCTGGCGCGCCGTGATCAGCTGCTTGAGCCCGGCCAGCGTCGCGCGCACCATGTTGTGCGGGTTCGACGAGCCGAGGCTCTTGGTGAGGATGTCGGTGACGCCGGCGCACTCGAGCACCGCGCGCACCGGGCCGCCGGCGATGACGCCGGTACCGGAGGCCGCCGGCTTGAGCAGCACCTTGCCCGCGCCGTGCACGCCGAGGATCTCGTGCGGGATCGTGGTGCCGACGCGCGGCAGGTCCACCATCCGGCGCTTGGCCGCCTCGACGGCCTTGCGGACCGCCTCGGAGACTTCGTTGGCCTTGCCGGTCGCGATGCCGACCTTGCCCTTGCCGTCGCCCACCGCCACGAGGGCGTTGAACGAGAAGCGCCGGCCGCCCTTCACCACCTTGGCGACGCGGTTGATGGCCACGACGTTCTCGACGAACTCGCTCTGCTCCTTCTCCTGGTCGCCGCCACGGCCCCGCCCGCGGTCGCCGCCGCGGCCGCCGCCCGGCCCGCCCCGGCCGCGGCCACCGCCGCCGCCCGGACCACCGCGCCCGCGCCCACCGCCGCCGCCACCCCGGCGCTCGCTGCCGCTGTCGCCGCCGACCGAC